>CANRCA010000050.1 GCA_947628985.1 uncultured Bacilli bacterium
AAAAATGTACAAAAAAGACATTATATTATTTTTTACCCTTTTTGGGAGTACACCATATATATATAATTTTCTTAGTAACATGAAAAAATAGATATGATATAGTAGGAGAAAAATATGAAATTAAAAGAAAGAATAAATATAATAATAGGAATAGTCATGGGAATGGTATTATCTGCAACAGTATCATATATGGTAGCAGAAACAGTAATAAATAGTAAAGATGTATACTATGAAGATAATTCAGGTTTAGGAGTAAATAATGTACAAGCAGCAATAGATGGAACATGTACAAAATTTAGTAATCAATTGACAACATTACAAACAACTATTGAGAACAATCTAGATAAAAAAATAACAACAGCTAAAACAGATGTACTTAATAGTGTTGATACTAAAATATCAACAGCAAAAAGTGATACACTTCTTAAAGCCTATCCAGTAGGAAGCATATATATAAGTATAAAAAATACTAATCCAGGAACTTTATTTGGAGGAACATGGGTAGCATGGGGAACTGGAAGAGTACCAGTTGGTATTAATACAAGTGATACTGATTTTAATTCAGTAGAAAAAACAGGAGGTGTAAAAGAACATAGACATCTTGGTGACTCAATATTTGCAGGGATTGGTGGTAAAGTATATATAGGAACAACAGATGATAAAGGAGGAACAGTAGTTACTAAGAGAAATACTTTTTTTGGATCAGAAATTGTTAAAGTTGTAGGTACATCAGATTCTATAAATTTTGATCAGATAGTGGAGTACTATACAAGTTATGAAAAAAATTTACCCCCTTATATAACTTGTTACATGTGGAAAAGAACAAAATAAAATTATATTTTAATTTAATTATTGGCTTAAATTAAGTCAATTTTTTAATATCTTATTCTTTAATTAGTAGAAAAACTAAATAATATTTGATATAATTATTTATAGTTAAAAATAGTGGGTGAAGTTATGTATATAAAACAAATAATAATTTATGGATTTAAAAGTTTTGCAGATAAAGTTACTATTGAACTTGATCCTACTTTTACTGGAATAGTAGGTCCAAATGGTAGTGGTAAAAGTAATATAGTAGATGCGATTAAATGGGTACTTGGAGAACAAAGTAGTAAAACTCTAAGAGCAGATAATATGAGTGATGTAATATTTAATGGTTCTTCTTCTAGAAATCCATCTAATTTTGCTTCAGTTACTATTATATTTGATAATTCATCACATACACTAAATATTGATTATAATGAAGTATCAGTAAAAAGAGTAGTATATAAAACTGGTGAAAATGAATATTTTATTAATAATGAAAAATGTAGACTTAAAGATATAACTAATTTATTTTTAGATTCTAAATCAAGTAAAGAATCATTTAATATAATACCTCAAAATAAAATAGATCAAATATTAAGTGAAAAACCAGAAGAAAGAAGAGTAATATTTGAGGATGCTGCAGGTGTTTTAAAATACAAAAAAAGAAAAGAAGAAAGTTTATCAAAATTATCTAAAACTCATGATAATATTGAAAGAATAAATTTAATAATAGATGAAAATAGTGAAAACTTAGTACCACTTGAAGAAGAAGCTAAAAAAGCAACTGAATATAAAAAATCATTAAAAGAATTAGAAAATGTAGAAATAGCATTAATATCTAAAGATATAACTACTTATAATGAAGAATTAACTAATAAAAATAATAGAAAATTATCATTAGAAGAAGAAGTATCAAAAATAAATTCAAATTCTACTAAAGATAATACAGAAGTAGAAAAATTAAAAATAAATATATTAAATATAGATGATAATATTAAAAAAACTAGTGATGAAATATTTAATATAAATGAAAGTTTAATTGATTTAAGTAATAAAAAAACATTAATGACTGAAAGAAATAAATATGATAAAGAAAATCAAGAAGTTAAAAATAATTTAATTAAATTAAAAGATAGAGAAGGTTTACTTAAAAATAATATTAAAAGTATTGAAATGGATATTAAATCATGTAATGAAAGTAAAACTTCTTTAAATGAAAAATTAAATTCTCAAGAACAAAATTATAAAGAATTAAATTTAGAAATTAAATCATTAAATGATGAAATAAATCAAAAAAGAAAAGAATTATATGATACTAAAAATAAAATAGATTTAATTGAATTAAATTTATCTAATTTAAATAAAATACCATATAGTGTTAAAAGTATACTTGATAATCCTACTTTAAGAGGAATACATAATATTTTAGGAAATGTTATTGATACTAAAGAAGAATATGTAACTTTACTTGAAGTAGTACTATCTTCTAGTATGAATAATATTATTACTGAAGATGAAGCATGTGCTAAAGAAGCAATAGAATATTTAAAATCTCATAATAAAGGAAGAGCTACATTTTTCCCATTAAATGTAATAAAACCAAAAAGTATTGATCCAAAAACATTAGATGATATTAAAAATATGAATGGTTATGTAGGTATTGCTAGTGATTTAGTTACATATGATAGTAAATATTATAATATTATTATGAATCAACTTGGTAATATAATTGTTACAGATAATATTAGTTCTGCTATTAATATTAGTAAAAAAATAAATCATAGATATAGAGTAGTATCTATTGATGGAGAACTTATTCATGTTGGTGGTATTATGACAGGTGGTAGTATTAAAACTAATAATTCATATATTTCTGATAGATATGAACTTGAAAGATTAAATTTAAGAGTAGATGAATTAAATAAAATAATAAATGAACTTGAAAATAAAAATAATACATTAAATAATAATCTAAATCAATTAAATGAATTAATACATAATATAAATATAGAAATTATTAAAAATGATGAAACTCTTAAAAATCATGAAAGTTTATTTAATAATTTAAATAATGAATATAATGCTATATTAGATGAAATTAATAATCTTACAGATGATTCATTAGATAAAGAATTAAATAAAGTTATTGAAGAATATTATACTCATGAACAAAAGAAAATTGAACTTGAAAAAACATTAGAATTATATAATAAAGAAAAATTAGAATTAAATTCTACATTATCTGAATTAGAAACATCAATTAAGAAAATGAATAATGAATATAATAGTAAAATAAATGAAATAAATGATTTAGAAATAAGTATTACTAAATTAAATATAACTTTAGATAATTTATTAAATAGATTAAGTGAAGATTATTCATTAGGATATGAAAGAGCTAAAAAAGAATATATTTTAGAAATAGATGAAGAATTAGCAAGAGAAAAGGTAAGTACTTTAAGAAGAAAGATAAAATCTCTTGGAGAAGTTAATTTAGGTTCTATTGAAGAATATGAAAGAATATTTAAAAGAGTAAGTTTTTTAAAGAAACAAAAAGAAGATTTAGAAAATAGTGAAAAAGATTTATTAAATATTATTAATGATATGGATAAAATAATGATAGACAAATTTGTAAATACTTTTGATAGTATTAATATAGAATTTGGTAAAGTATTTAAAACACTATTTAAAGGTGGAAGTGCTCATTTAGAACTAACTAATCCAGATGATATATTAAATACAGGTATTAATATAATTGCTATACCTCCTGGAAAGAATGAAAAACCATTAAGTTTGCTTTCTGGTGGTGAAAGAACAATGACTGCAATTAGTTTATTATTTTCAATTATGAATTTAGAAAATGTTCCATTTGTAATATTAGATGAAGTAGAAAGTGCACTTGATGAAAATAATGCTACTGTATTTGGTGAATATTTAAAATATTATAAAAATAAAACACAATTATTAATAATTACTCATAAAAAGAAAACTATGGAATACTTGGATAAATTATATGGAATAACAATGCAAGAAAGTGGAGTAAGTAAAATAGTTAGTGTAAAATTAGAAAATTAAAAATCCTTCAAACGAAGGATTTTGTTTTGACTTAAATTATTCAGTTACTTCAGGATTTTCAGGTTCTGTAGGTTTATTAATTATAACTTCTAATAATGAACTATTTTCATTAAATTCATTTTCTTCTTCGACTTTAGCATTTATTATAACTTCATAATCATCATTTTTAACATCTTTATTTAATTCATCATTATTAGTTGTTATTAAATTATAAGTATCATTATTTAATAACTCTATAACATTAATAACAGAATTATATAAATCGTTATTTACTTCAGTAGAAGTATTTTCAGCATATATTTCATATTTATCTTCTTTACTTAATACTAATAATCTAATTGTTTCTTTATTAATATCAAATCTATTGGTTTCATTTAATGAAGTTAATAAATTATTAAGTTCATTAGTAGTTATATAAGTTACTTGAGTTTCATTAATATCTATATTTTCTATATTATTAATAATATTTTCATTAATATTTAATCTAACTTGAATATCACTTCCAGATGAAATAATATTCGCTCCTTGTCTTAGAGTTGTTTTATTAAAATCATTTAATTCATATTTAGTAAATATACTTCCTTCTCCTTCATTAACATGATATATAGCATCCATCATACCTCTTGCTATTATTTCACCACTCATTGAATCACTAGTATTATAATCATTAATTAATACTTCCATATCATCTTCTTTTGAATATGTAAAATCAAATTCAGATTGACTACTAGAAGTAATCCAATTAATTACAATTTTATTTGATACAATTTCTGCTTGTACAATAATATTATTTTTTTGTCTTAAATCAGCTATATCATCTAAACTATTAAATTCATTAACTATTGGAATTAACTTCTGTCTTATTTTACCACTTTCACCATATCCATTATAGTATAAATATACTCCTCCAATTGCACAACCTAAAACAATCAACCAAACAATACCCCAAAAAATTAATCTTCTTACATATTCTTTTTTCATATTTTTCTCCTATGATAATTATAAAATATAACTAAAAAAAAGTAAACAAATACTTTTAATTAGTTTACTTTTTATATACTTCTCATTTTATCTTTATCTTTAAATGGATCTTTTTTATCTATTTTATCTGGAAATAATATTCCATTTAAATGATCTATTTCATGTTGAAATGCAACCGCTATTTCTTCTCTAACTCTTTTGGTTATTTTATTACCATCTTCATCATAATATTCAACTGTAACTCTTGCATATCTAGGAACTATTCCTTCAACATATCTATTTACACTTAAGCATCCTTCTCCTTCTTCTACATATATAAGTTCAACAGAATTAGATACTATTTTAGGATTAATAACTTTATATTCTTCAAAAGTTCCATCATCATTTTTATATGAAATTACAAAAAATCTTTTATCAATTCCAAGTTGAATAGCAGCCATGCCCATACCAGCACGCACATTATTTCTTTTAGAATATTCTTCATCTTGACTAAGTCTTAAATACATAACCATATCATTTATTAATAATTTATCTTCTTCACTCATTGGAAAAGTTATTTCTTTACTAATTTGTCTTAATATTTTAGACTTTCTTTCATCTAATATATCACACTCTTTTATCATAACTCTTTTCTCCTCAAGATGTATTTTATCAAAATTAATAGAATATTTCAAATTATATCAAATAATTTATTATATTATTGAAAAATAAAGATTATTTTTATATAATTATTTTATAAAGAATAGGAGTTATAAATGACTAGATATAAATTAAGTATGATAATTGCTAGTATATTAATTATAATTATATCTTTATCAATGATACTATCTACTTATGCTTATTTTACAATTAAAGTACAAGGAGAAGGCAATGATATTGAATTAACTACATTTGATGAATTTACATCTATTGTATATACTGATACTAGTAATGTTACTATGGTTAATGCTTATACAGGAGATAGTATAATTAAAACATTTACAATTAAAAATAATAGTAGCTATCCACTTTATTATAATATTCTTTTAGAAAATGTAGTAAATAATTTTGAAAATCCAAATGATTTAGTATATACATTAGAAGAAGTTAATAGCAATGCTGTTTATAGAGATGAAAGTATTATTCCAACTAAAGATACTTCTATTGCCACAAATGTAAGAATAGATGCAAATCAAATACATTCTTATAATTTAAAAATAACTTTTTTAAAAACAGAAGAAGATCAAAGTAATAATATGAATAAAACATTTTCATCTAATATAGATATCATAGCATCAAATATAAATATAGGTTCTAATTTATATGAAAATAATACATTAGGTAAAATGATGGAAGATAATGTAATTTCATCATATAATAATTTAAATGAAGAAGGAATATATTTTACTAATTCTTCTTATAATGGAAATAAAATATACTTTTATGTAGGAAGTAATAATTTAAATAATAATGTATTAATAAATGATAATTGTTTTAAAATAATAAGAACTACAGAAGATAATGGAATTAGACTTATTTATAGTGGTAAATATGAAAATAATACTTGTAATAATGAAAATATTTTAAAAAATTTAAGTAGATTTAATAATAAAGCTAATTCAAATGCATATGTAGGTTATATGTATGGAAGTCCTAGTAGTACAGATTATATTAGCGAACATAAAAATACTAATTCTAGTGAAATTAAAAATTATTTAGAAAATTGGTTTAAAACAGAATTAAGTAATTATTCAGATTTAATATCAAATGATACATTCTATTGTAATAATAGAAAAACTAGTGAATTTATACATAATAATATACTTTATAAAACATTAGGTTATTCTGGTAATAATACAGGATATTTAGAAATGAATAATAATTTAAAAACATATGATTGTAACAATATTGAAGATAGATTTAGTGTAAGTAATAATGATAGTAGTAAAGTTCTCACTTATTCAATAGGACTTATTAATACAAATGAATTATTATTTTCTGGAATAAATGAATATGGAAGTGATAGTTTCTTATATTCAAAAGATAGTTATTGGACTATGACACCAGCATATTATAATGGAAGTGGAGCTTATAATTTTATAGTAGAAAATGGTGTATTAAAAGAGTGTAAAGTAAATGAGCTTTCTGGTGTAAGACCAGTTATAACTCTTAAAAAAAGTGTTAAAATATTAAATGGAGATGGTTCAATAGAAAGTCCATTTGTAATTGGAGGTTAGTTTTATGAATATTAATATTTTAGATGCATTAATTATAATATTTTTTCTAGTAGGTATCCTAGCAGGATATAGAAGAGGAGTTATAAAACAAGTAGTTTTGTTATTAGGACTTGTAATTGTATTAGTTGTTTCATTTTATTTAAAAAATCCAGTAGCAACATTCTTATATAAAAACTTACCATTCTTTAAATTTGGTGGTGCTTTTCAAGGAGTAACTATATTAAATATATTATTATATGAAATCATAGCATTTTTCCTTGTATTTTCAGTAGTATATTTAATTTTAAGAGTATTATTAGTAATATCTGGAATAATTGAAAAATTATTACGAGCAACAATTATTTTAGGATTCTTTTCAAGATTAGCTGGTGCTGTAGTTGGATTTTTTGAAAGTTATATTATTATATTTATTGTGTTATTTTTCTTTTCAACACCATTTATTAATGTAACAGGAATAAATCAATCTAAACTTGCAAATAAAATGCTAGATGAAACACCTGTTATGAGTGATGCTATTAAAGATACTAGAAAAGTTATAAATGAAGTATATGAATTAAGTAAAGAATATAAAAATGATAGTGAAAACTTTAATAAAGAAGCTATAGAATTATTCTTAAAATATGATATAATATCTCAAGAAAACGTTGATTTATTAAAAGAGAAAGGTAAATTAAATTAATGAAATATTTAGAAACAAAAGATAATTTAGAGGAATTAGTAAAGGAAGGTAAACATTTAGTAGATTTTTATGCTGAATGGTGTGGACCGTGTAAAATGTTAAGTCCAGTACTTGAAAACTTAGAAGATAAAATTGATATTATTAAAGTAGATATTGATAAATTTGAAGAACTTACTTTAAAATATAGAATTATGAGTGTTCCTACATTATTATTCTTTGTAGATGGTAAAAAAGAAGAAGAATTAATTGGATTTAGAACAGAAGAAGATTTAGAAGAGGTTATAGATAGCTTATAACCTTTTTAATTGACAAAAATTTATTAAAGTATATAATAAATTTCAATGAAATGGGGGTAAAATATTATGAATACTAATACTTATTATAATATTTCTAAAAGTACTTTTTATGTAATGATACTAAGTTCTTTATTTGATATTTTATCTCATAATACATTATTATATGGCTCTCTTGATAATATTTCTTATATTAGTACATTTTTATTTTGTTTCTTAACTTTTTCTAGATGTAGTAGTAAAACAAAAGATTTAAAAGAAATAAATGAATTATATAATGAATTTTTAAATAATTATAAAATTTTAAATGAAACATTTAATTTAAATGAACCTTTATCTATTTATAAAATGTATGTTAATTTACTTTATAATGGCTATTTATCAAAAGATAAAACATTCGAATTTAATAATCAAAACTCAAAAGAATTTAATAATTTATTTGGAATAAATATATTTAATGGTTATGGTGTATGTAGACATATTTCACCAATGCTAAGTGATATATTAAATAAATCAAATATTACTTCCTATAATATATCTACTTATGTAGAAGAAGAAAAAGATAAATATTTATCAAAATTATTAGGTAATCATTTAATAACTTTTGCAACATTAAATAATTATGATTATTTCTTAGATCCTACTAGAAATAAAATATATAGAAGAGATGATAATATTTTATATGGCAAAGATAATATAAAAATAACTAGTAAAATAATAGATATAGATAACTTTTATAGTAAATATTCTAATAGTGATAAAATTAATAAAACTGAATTATTTAAATTCAATAAAAATATAGAAGAAAATATAGAATATGAAATATTTAATTATATTGATAAACTATTTAATGATAATAAAGATATAATAGAAAAATTTTATAATGATAATAAAGAAATATATGAAACAGTATCAAATAAAACATTAAAAATTAAAAAAACATTATTAAATTTAATGTAAATTTTTTATGTCAAAATTCACTTCAAAATAAGCGATTTAACTTGACTTTCCATATATATATATATATGGTGTGCTCCCAAAAAGGATTAAAAGTACCATATATATTTTTTAATCTTACTAAGAAAATTATATATATATA
>CANRCA010000051.1 GCA_947628985.1 uncultured Bacilli bacterium
GTACTAAAGATATTTTAGATTTAGATACTCAAAATTCTGAATTATCCTGTACATAATTCATTCCCATTTTTGTACATTCTTATAGTATCATTAACAATATATTAGTAGTAGATATAGAAGGAAACATAGTAACAAATAATAGATTATTTACAAGTGATATAAATAAAAAAGATGAATATCCAAAAGTAGAAGCAGTATGGGAAGATTGCAGTGGAGGATATGAAATAGTAGATAAAAAATGTAAAGCAAAAGAA
Source organism: uncultured Bacilli bacterium (assembly GCA_947628985.1). Classification (GTDB taxonomy): domain Bacteria; phylum Bacillota_I; class Bacilli_A; order RF39; family UBA660; genus CAG-1000. Next base: position 255 of record CANRCA010000051.1, read on the forward strand.
TTTACAATAACATTTGATAGACAATCAGGAACAGGAGGAAGTGATAACTTAAAAATAAAATATAAAACAAAATTAAGTAATATAGAAGTACCAACAAGACAAGATTATAAATTTGATGGATATTATACAGGAAGAAATGGAGAAGGAACAAAATATTACGATAAAGATGGGGTAGCTTTAGTAAATGCATATGAAGAAACAAAAGATATAACTTTATATGCAAAATGGAAAGATAAATATACAGAAAATATATTACATGGAACAGACCCAGTATTAGGAAGTAGCATGATACCAGTAAAAATATCAAACGATGGAGAAGTAACATATGCAGATGTATATGATAAGTGGTATGAATATGGGCAAAAACAATGGGCAAACTCAGTAATATTAGTAGACAATCCAACTAAAAAGTATACAGAAGGAGAAGTAATATCAGAATCAGATATACGAGCATATTTTGTATGGATACCAAAATATAAATATAAACTATTCAATATGGGAACTTATACAGCATTAGAAAGTAGTCAACCCGCAAGTCAAGTAAAAGAAATAATTATAGAATTTGGAACAGGAAATACAGAAGAGAAAGATGGAGTAGAATGTGTAACCCCAATGACAAGTGGGAATAGCGGACAATGTAAAATAGGAGAATATATGACTCATCCAGCATTCAAATCAATACCTTCAAATGGATTTTGGGTAGGAAAATTTGAAACAGGATATAATCAAAATAGTGATGTAACAACACCAATAACAGATACATCCAAATGGACAACAGCAAATGCACAAGTTAATGAAAAAAAGCCACAAAATATAATAGTAAAACCAAATGTATATTCATGGATAAATTCAAATGTATATAATTTCTTTATGAGTGCATATAACTTTAATAGAAATTTAGATAGTCATATGATGAAAAACACAGAGTGGGGAGCAGTAGCTTATCTTTCATATTCAAAATATGGAATAATGAATGAAGTTAGAATAAATAATAAAACAGGATATTTAACAGGATATGCAGCAGATGTAAAAGATGGTGAGGCTAGTACAACAGCAAATAAGCCATGGAATACAAATACAGGATACTTAGCAAGTACAACAGGAAATATAAGTGGAGTATATGATATGAGTGGAGGAAATTGGGAATATATGGCTTCATATATGGATGGATATGGAGTTAAAAATTCTAACAATGTAGAATCAGGATTTACACAAGAAGAATTAAATACATATTCAAAATATTTAGATAAATATTCATCATCTAGTGAAATGAGATTATATAATTATAGAATATTAGGAGATGCGACAGGAGAATTAGGTCCATTTTGGAATAATGGATACTTACAAAGTACATGGTATGAAGACATATCTGCTTTTGTTTATTCTACTCTTCCTTGGGTTGATCGTGGACGTCACTATACTGGCGCTGCTGCTTGTGGACAATTCAATTTTGATAGAAATATAGGTAGTGCTATTGGTGGAGGTGGAACTCGTCTAATTTTAACTCCAACAAAATAAAAATAAGAATACTAATTTTTAACAAATATAAATTAGTATTCTTTAATTTAAGTGAAAACTTTTTTTAAATTAACTATATTGTTTGACAAACTATTTTCAAAATATTATATTGTTTATAGAGGTAATATTATGAAGAGATTATATATAGATTTTGATGGTGTTATAATAGATACTATTCCATTATTATATGAAGCATTTGAAAAAAATGGTTTATCTACTGATAGTGATGAAGATAAAGAAAAAAGAAGTAAATTTTTAGAAACTTATGATTTTGGTGAAATAATAAAAGATAAAAATATATTAAATGATTCAATTAATTGTATAAATAAAATAATAGAAAGTAAAAGATTTGAAATTTCTTTTTTATCTCATATAAATTCATTAAATGAAGGAAGAGTAAAGGTAAGATATTTAAGAAGACATTTTAAAAATATTACTATTATTTTAGTTCCAATTGGAATGTCAAAAACTAAAATGATAAATAGTAAAGATGCAATATTAATAGATGATTATTCTGGTAATTTAAGAGAGTGGATAGAAGCAGGTGGAATAGCTATTAGATTTTCAAAAACATTAGATTCAAAAGGATATAAAGTAATTGATAGACTTGATAAAATATTAGATATGTTTGATAAAAATGGAGAAGAAATATGTTAAACATAATTTGTATTAAAACTGGATATTTAGAAGAAAATTGTTACATAGTATATAAAAATAAAAAAGCAATTATAATAGATCCAGGAAGTGAAGCAAATAAAATAATAGATGAAGTAACTAAAAATAAATTAGAAGTTAGTAAAATATTAATTACTCATTATCATTTTGATCATGTAGGTGCATTAGATGAAATTAAAAATAAATATAATGTTGATGTAATAGATTATAAAACTAAAGGAAAAGTTAAATTTGATGATTTTGAATTTGAAATAATAGAAAATTATGGTCATACACTTGATAGTGTTTCATATTATTTTGAAAAAGAAAACGTTATGTTTAGTGGAGACTTTATTTTTAAAGAAAGTATTGGAAAATATGATATTGAAAATGAATCTATTATGATTGAAAGTTTAAAATCATTAAAAAAATTAAATAAAAATATTAGAATTTATCCAGGTCATGGAGATGAAACAACACTAGATTATGAACTTAATCATAATCCATTTCTAAGAGGTATTTAATGTTAGCAAGTGTAATAATTGAATATTCAGTTAAATCACTAAATAAAGTATTTGATTATGAAGTACCAGATGATTTAAAAGATATAATAAAAGTAGGTCATAAAGTTATAGTTCCTTTTGCATCTAAAAATGTAGAAGGATTTGTATTAAAAATACATAATAATTTTGATGATACGATTGAATATAGAAAAATAATTAAAATACCAGATAGTGATTTTTATTTAAGTGAAGAATTACTCAAATTAGGAAAATATATGAGTAATACTTTATTATGCAATTTAATAAGTTGTTATCAAGTAATGCTTCCAAAAGCATTAAAAGCATCTATTAAAACAAATATAAATAAAAAATATATTACAAAAGTAACATTAAATAATAATATTGATATAGAAAAATATATATTAGAACATAAAAATTCTAAAAAAGAAATTGAAATTATTAACAAATTAAAAAATAATGAATTAAATAAAAGTGATATAAATTGTACTTCTCTTAAAAATTTAATAAATAAAAATATAGTTATAGAAAGAAAACAAGAAGTTAATAGAGAAGTATCTATTTTAGAAGATAATAAAAAAGAAATAAATTTAACAGAAGATCAAAAAAATGCTATTAAAGAAATAATTGATAGTAATGATAAAAGATTTTTATTATATGGAGTTACTGGTAGTGGTAAAACAGAAGTATACATTGAACTTATAAAAAAATGTTTAAATGAAAATAAATCTGCGATTATGTTAGTTCCAGAAATATCTTTAACTCCACAAATAGTAGCAAGATTTAAAAGTGTGTTTAAAGATAATATTGCAGTATTTCATAGTTCTTTAAGTGAAGGAGAAAAATATGATGAATATAGAAGAATTATGAAAGGTGAAGTATCTATTGTAGTAGGAGCAAGAAGTGCAATATTTACACCACTTAAAAATTTAGGACTTATAATAATAGATGAATGTCAAAGTCAAACTTATAAACAAGAAAATACACCTAAATATAATGCCATTGATATAGCATATAAAAGAGGAGAATATAATAATGCTAAAGTTATATTAGGTAGTGCTACTCCTTTATTAGAAGAATATGCAAGAGGTAAAAAAGGTGTATTACATTTAATAGAATTAAAAAATCGTATTAGTGGTTCTTTTCCTAATATTGAAATAGTTGATATGGAAAAAGAAGCACATAAACATAATTATATAATAAGTGATAAATTAGATAATGAAATAAGAAAAACATTATCTAAAAATGAACAAGTTATTCTTTTATTAAATAGAAGAGGATATTCTACATTTTTATCTTGTACTAATTGTGGTTATGTATATAAGTGTCCTAATTGTGATATATCATTAATATATCATAAAAGTAGTAATTCATATTCATGTCATTATTGTGGATATAGAATTACTAAAAATAATGTGTGTCCTAATTGTAAAGAAAATGCTATTAAAGATTTAGGACTTGGAACTGAAAAATTACAAAGTATATTAGAAGAAAAATATAATACAAAAGTACTTAGAATGGATGCAGATACTACTAGTACTAAAAATTCACATCAAAAACTTATTAAAGAATTTAGTAGTGGTAATTATAAAATTTTAGTTGGAACACAAATGATATCTAAAGGTTTAAATTTTGAAAATGTAAGTTTAGTTGGAATAATTAATCCAGATGCTACACTTGCTATACCAGATTTTAGAAGTAGTGAAAAAGCCTATGAATTATTAAGTCAAACATCTGGAAGAGTTGGTAGATTTAATATACCAGGTAAAGTTATAATTCAAACATATAATCCAAATAATTATGTATATAAATGTGTTATTAAAAATGATTATGAAGCATTCTTTAATTATGAAATGAATATTAGAAAGAAATTAAATTATCCACCATATTATTATATTTGTAATATATTAATAAGTAGTGAAAACTTTAATTTAGCAAGTGAAGGTGCTAATAAAGTAAAAAGATTTTTAGATAGTAATTTAGATAGTGAGTTTATAGCATTAGGACCAAGTGTTTCAAGTATATTAAAATTAAAAAATAGATATAGATTTAATATAATGATAAAATATAAGAATGCTAATAATTTATATAAAGTATTAGAAGATTTAAATAATTTTAATATAAAAGATGTTAGTATTGATATAACTTTAAATATTTAATATAATTTAGGTGGTGAATTTATGAAAAATAAAAGAGTAGTATTTATGGGAACTCCTGAATTTAGTGTTCCAGTATTAGAAATGTTAATTGAAAAAACAAATGTTGTTTTAGTTGTTACACAGCAAGATTCTTATGTCGGAAGACATCATGAACTTAAAATGCCAATAGTTAAGGAAGTTGCTTTAAAAAACAATATAGAAGTATTTCAACCAGATAGAATAAGAGATAATTATAATAAAGTTTTAGAAGCAAAACCAGATATTATAATTACATGTGCTTATGGACAAATAATTCCTAAAATATTATTAGAAATTCCAAAATATAAAGCTATAAATGTACATGCATCTCTTCTTCCTAAATTAAGAGGTGGAAGTCCATTACATAGAGCAATTATGGATGGTTATAAAGAAACAGGAGTAACTATTATGTATATGGATACTGGAATGGATGATGGAGATATTATATCTCAAGAAAGTATTGAAATAAAAGATGATGATAATGTTAAAAGTATACATGATAAATTAAGTATTATCGGAAGAGATTTACTTTTAAAAACATTACCTAGTATTTTTGATGGTACAAATGAAAGAATAAAACAAGATTATAAAAAAGTTACTTTTGCATATAACATAGATAGAGAAGAAGAAAAACTTGATTTTACTGCATCAGCAAGAGAAGTATACAATCATATAAGAGGCTTATATCCTTATCCAATTGCTTATACAACTTTAAATGGAGAAGTAATTAAAATATGTGAAAGTAGAATAGGTGATAATGTAAAAGCAGAAGTATCAACTATTAGTAATATATATAATGATGGTATAGGTATTAAATGTAAAGATAAAGAAATAATTGTTACTAAATTAAAACCTAGTGGTAAAAATGAAATGAGTGCTAAAGACTATATTAATGGTAAGAAAAAAGAAAATTTATTAGGTGCTAAATTATGTTAAAAGATAATAAAAATATTAAATATTTTATTTATCTTGGTATATTTTTAATTATGATAATATTATCTTTTGTTATGCATTCTTCTAGAGTTAAAAAAGTAGATATTACTGTTGATAAAAATGAAATAATTAAATTATTTGATAAAATTACTAATAATTATGATTTAACTATTACTGAAACTAAAAATGATAAAACAAAAGAATTAGAAATATTTACAGATGGTAATGTTAAATTATATGAAGGAGATTATTTTGAAGAAGGATATTTGATTTATAAAGATAAATTATTTAAATTAGATAGTGAAAATAAAAAATTAAAACAAGAAAAAAGTAATTTAGATTTACTTAATGAAAATTATTATAATTTAGATTTTTTAAAAAATTTAATTAATCATTGTGAATTTGAATATATAAATCCTGTTAAATCAAATTGTAGTATTAAAACCAAAGATATAGTAGATGAATATAATTTAATATTTAATACAGATTATAAATATGAAGATGAATTTGATATAACTAAATTTGATTTAATTTACACTAGTAGTGAAATAGGTAAAGTTAATATAGATTATTCTAAATTAAATAATATTATCAATAATAATTATGATTCTATTAAATATGGAATTAAGTTTAGAAATTTAAATCAAAATGATTTTAGTGAATTAATAGATTATTTTAAAAATACTTTAGAAAAGTAAAATATTTTCTAATTATGTCGAATCTAATGAAATTTAATTTCTTTTATATTATTATTTACTTGGAGGTGTAAAAGAGTAAAAAATATAAATAATTATTTTAAGGAGTTGGATGAATTAGTAGATTTATGTATTTTAAATTATGAGAGTGAACTATAAACAGTGGTTCCTCTTTTATAATGATTTATTGACAAAGAAGTATAATTGTCGTAAAATTAGTCTAGAAGAGAGGCTTTAAAGATGTTTGAAGATAGAAGAACCTTAACTGAAAATGATATTTATAAGAAGGATTTTAAATTTGATGCTAGAGGTTATAGACCTCAAGAAGTAGATCAATTTTTAGATATTATAATAAGAGATTATAAAGTATCTGAAAATTATGAAAAAAAATTATTAAATGAAATTAAAGCATTAGAGAATGATAACGCTAGATTACAAGCAGAAATTAGAAAATTAAAAGCATCTTTAGATATAGCAGGCTCTAATAAAGGAATTACTAATGTTGATTTATTAAAAAGAATTAGTGATTTAGAAAAAGTAGTTTATGGAGAAGAATAATTCTTTAGACAAACGCTGCATATTATATATGTAGAGGAAAGTCCATGCTCACTCATTCTGAAATGAATGAAAATGTTCGTGCTAAGGGAAAAAATAACCTTAGGTAATATAGAAATATATTAACGGCTTTGAAATAATCAAGACCTGATTAGAGTAAATATAAAAGTGCCATAGAGACGAGATTATTAGGAATAATAATTGTGGAACGAGGTAAACCCCACGAGTGAGAAACCTAAATTTGGTAAGGGAGCTCTTACAAATGAATTAGTAAAGGAGTAAGGGAAAGAGAAATCTTTAGATAAATGTTTGTCACCTTTTATAAGGTACAGAACATGGCTTATTAAGAATTATTTATTTTTATATAGGAGAATACTGTGAAAGAAATAGGAGAAAGTTTTAAAGAAGCTAGAGAAACTATTGGTATATCAAAAAGTGAAGTTATTAAAGATTTAAATATAACAGAAAGTCAACTTGATAATTTAGAAGATGGAAATATAAATGCATTTAAAGATATTTTTTTCTTAAAAGATACTATTAAAAAATATTCAAAATATCTTAATTTAGATGAAGATGATATAATGGATAAATTTAATGAATTTATGTTTAGTTTTACTTCAAGAATACCAATTAATGATATATTAGAACAAACAAGAGAAATAAAATTATTAGAGAAACAAAATGAAGTTAATAAAGTAGTTTCTCCATACACTGTTAAAAGAAAAAAGAAGAGTAATGTAAAATATATTATAATTTATGTAATTTCAGTTATTATATTAATTGCATTAGTTATATTAATAGTTAAATTTGTAACTGATAAACAAATGAATACTTTAAATTATAATATAGTTGAAAGGATGAGTTAGTATGAATGTTCCTAATAAAATTACTGCATGTAGAATTATTTTATCTATTTTATTAATGATATTAATGATTTTTCCGGTTAATAAAATTGGATTTGAATTTCCAGAATTAATGATTAATGAATCATTTATAATAGATAGTAAGTTTTTAATATGTGGCGTCTTGTTTTTAATAGCATCTTTAACTGATTTTCTTGATGGATATTTAGCAAGAAAATATAATTTAGTTACAGATATGGGTAAAGTAATGGATGCTATTGCTGATAAAATACTTGTAAATGGAGTATTAATTATATTATCATCTTTAGGATATATTAGTGTTATTATACCAGTTGTAATTATATCAAGAGATATATTTGTTGATTCAATAAAAATGGTAGCAGGTCAAAAGAGTGGAGCAGTTGGTGCTTCTAAAATGGGTAAAATTAAAACAGCAACTATGTTAGTTGGAATAGTTTTATTATTGTTCTATGATTTACCACTTTCATTAATAAATATATATATTTCAAGAGTATTAATCATGATAGCTACTGTGTTATCAGTTATTAGTGGAATAGAATATTATATTAAAAATAAAAAGTTTTTAACAAAATAGTTAAATGAAGTGTACCCAAAGAAGTAGACAAAGAAAAAAAAGAGAATGGTAACTTCAATAGAAATAATATAAACTGATATT
>CANRCA010000052.1 GCA_947628985.1 uncultured Bacilli bacterium
TCAAAAAAAGAATTAGAGCAATTGGAATTAATTGTTTCTGCATTTTTGGACTTGGCAGAAGCAAGAGCAAAAAGAAATATACCTATGACAATGGAAGATTGGGCAAATAGAATTGATAAATTCTTATTTTCAGATGATAGAGATATATTAAAAGATGCTGGAAAAATATCACATGAAATTGCTTGCGATAAAGCATTAACAGAATTTGAAAAATATAGAGTTAAACAAGACAAATTATATAAATCTGATTTTGATTTATTAATAGAAGAAAGTAAAAGTTGTGGTGGTAAAAATGAATGAAAATAAAACAAACATCAACTGGTATCCAGGACATATGGCTAAAACTAGAAAAGAAATAAGTAATATTATATCTAATGTAGATGTAATTATTGAAGTAATTGATTCTAGAATACCTTATTCTTCTAGAATACCAGATTTAAAAAAATTGATTAATAATAAAAATAGTATTATTGTATTTAATAAATATGATTTATGTGACAAAGATGAAACTTCAAAATGGATACAAAAATACAAAGAAGAAGGAAGTATTATAGTAACTAGTGATACTAAAAATACAAATGATTATAAAAAAGTTATTGAAGAAGTTAAAAAATTAATGATTAGTGTTAATGAAAAAAGAAAATTAAAAGGTTTACTTCCTAAAAAAGCAAAAAGTTTAGTTATAGGTGTTCCAAATGTAGGAAAAAGTACATTAATAAATAGATTAGTTGGAAAAAATATACTTGGTATTGGAAATAAACCAGGTGTTACTAAAAATTTAAATACAATTAAAATAAATGAATATATGGATTTAGTAGATACACCAGGAATATTATGGCCTAAATTTGAAGATAGAAATGTTGCTTTAAATTTAGCAAGTATGACAATTATTAAAGAAGAAATTTTACCAATAACTGATGTTGCAATTCACATTTTAGAAGAATTAAATAAATTTTATCCTTCAATTTTAGAGAAAGAATTTGGAATAAAAACATACAATAATGATGAAATAGAAGAGTGTTTTATTAAAATATCTAAGTACAAAAACATTCCAATTAAGGATGAAGTAGATTACGAAAAAATAAGCCTTTTAATTATAAATTCGATAAAACAAGAGAAAATAAAAGGAATTACGTTTGATAGATTTTAAGACGTAATTTTTTTTGTGAAAATTTAATATTTTTTATTTACATTTTTTTAAATAACTTTTATAATAATTACTCGTACAAGGAGGCAACTATGATAAAAAGTAATTTACCAGTTATACTATTAAAAAACCTTGTCTTACTTCCTTATCAAGAAGTTAGAGTAGAGATTAAAAGCAGTGTAAGTAAAAAAATTACAGAGATATCTAATCTTTATCATGATAGTGAAGTACTCGTAGTATGCCCCTTAAATTCTCTTGAAGAAAAACCAGATGCATCTGATTTACCAAGAATAGGTGTAGTTGGAAAAATTAAAAGTGTAATAGATTTACCAAATGGTAATATGAGAATAATTATAACTGGATTATATAGAGTTAAAGTAATTAGTTATGTAAATTATTCTAATGAAGAAGAAATACTTGATAGTATAATCACTAATATAGAAAATAAAGATAGTGAAATAGAAACAATCGCATATAATAGAAAATTAATAAGTGAACTTGAAAATTATGTAAATAAAAATCCATTTGTTACAAATTCAATTATGTCTCAAATTAAATCAAATATATCATTAGATAAATTAACTGATTTAGTAGGTAGTTTTTTAACTTTATCTTTTGAGAAAAAACTTTCATTAATGTTAGATAGTTCACCTATTAGCAGAAGTAAATTTTTAATTAAAGAATTAGCTATTGAAAGTGCTGTAATTGATTTAGAAGGTCAAATAGAAACAGAAATTAAAAAAGGACTTGATGAAGAACAAAAAGAATATATTTTAAAAGAAAAATTAAAAGTTATAAAAGAAGAATTAGGAGAAGGCGTTTCTAAAGATGAAGAAGTTATTAATCTTAGAAACAAAATAAATAGTGAAAAATATCCTGAAAGAATAAAAAATAAAATACTAAGTGAAATAGATAGATATGATTCTACAAGTGAAATGAGTCCTGAAATAGGAATTATCAGAAATTATATTAATTATTTAATGGAAATTCCTTGGTATAAAGAAACAAAAGATGAAAAAGATTTATTAAAAATAGAGAAAAAATTAAATTCATCACATTATGGACTTAATGAAGCAAAAGATAGAATTATAGAGTACATAGCAGTTAAAAGTGTAGCAAATAATATAAATTCACCAATTATATGTTTAGTAGGTCCTCCAGGAGTAGGAAAAACAACATTTGCAGAATCAATCGCATCATCATTAAATAGAAAATTTGTTAAAATTTCATTAGGTGGTATGAGTGATTCAGCAGAACTTGTAGGACATAGAAGAGCGTATATTGGATCAAATCCAGGTAAAATAGTTACATCATTAATAAAATGTGGAAGTATTAATCCAGTATTTTTATTAGATGAAGTAGATAAATTAAAAAAAGATTATAAAGGAGATCCTGCATCTACACTTTTAGATATATTAGATGTAAGTCAAAATAAAAGATTTGTTGATAATTATGTAGATGAAGAAATAGATTTAAGTAAAATATTATTTATATTAACAGCAAATGATATTTCATCTATTCCTCTTGCTTTATTAGATAGACTTGAAATAATTAATTTAACAGGATATACAGATGAAGAAAAATTATATATATGTGAAAATTATTTAATTCCAAATATATTAAAAAAACATGGCATTAAAAATAATTTAATTAAATTTGAAACAGAAACTATTAAAAAAATAATAGAAGATTATACTTATGAAGCAGGAGTAAGAGAACTTGAGCGATGTATTAATAAAGTAATTAGAAAAGTTATAACTGAAAATATTAAATCATATAGAAAAGTAATAAATATTAAAATAAGTCAAAATGATTTATCACATTATTTAAAGAAAGAATTATATAGTAATACTAATAAAAAATTAATATCACATCCAGGTGTTATCAAGTCTGTTGCTTGTAGTAATATAGGTGGAAAAACATTAGATATAGAGTGCTCTTCATTTAAAGGAAATGGTAAATTTACATTTACTGGTTCTTTAGGAGAAGAAACAAAAGAAAGTATTAGTGTTGCGATTAGTTATATTAAAAGTAATGCTGAATACTTTGAAATAGATGAAAATTTCTTTAAAGAAAATGATTTACATATTCATTTTACAGAATCAGGAATTAAAAAAGATGGTCCATCTGCTGGAACAGCTATTGTGACATGTATATTATCATTAATTAAAAATAAAATTATTCCTAGTAATATATCAATGAGTGGTGAAATATCATTAAAAGGTGATATCTTGAAAATAGGTGGACTTAAAGAAAAATCAATTGCTGCTAAAAGAGATAAAATAAAAACATTATATATACCAAAAGATAATGTAAATGATATTGAATGGTTAGATGATGACCTTAAAAATAATATTAATTTTATAGAAGTATCAAATTATATTGAAATTTATAAAGAAATATTCTCATAAAGGAATATTTCTTTTCATATTATTAAATGAAAGGAGAATTATGAAAGAAATTATTCCATTAAAAAAAGATATTATTTTTAAAACTAGAATAGGTGAAATAACAAGTATTGATATTGAACACACATACAACGTTGAAGATGATTTAGTAAGTGGAGACGTAATACTATCAGGTACATATAAAATGACAGAAGCAAGTGTATTAGATGAAGAATTTTATTATAAAATACCATTTTCTATTGCTATTACTAAAAGAGTAAATAAAGATACTATAAATATAGAAATAGAAGACTTTGCTTATGAAATACAAAAAGATGTATTAAAAGTTGATATAAAATTAGAATTAACTTGTGAGGAGGAAGAAGATATAAAAGAGGAAGCTATTGAAACTTTAGATTTTAATAATGATAAAGAAGATTTTGAGGATAATGATTTTATGAAAGAATACTTTGAAAATGATAATAATATTAATAATGAAGATAATATAGTTGATGAATTAAATAATAATATAAATGTTAATGAAAATACAAAAATGGACGTAGAAGTAAATGAAAATAAAACAGATGTTGATTTAAATGAAAATATTAATAATATTACAAATAACATAATTAATAATGAAAATAAATATTATACTTATAAAATTTATATAGTAAGAGATGGAGATACTATTGAAAGTATTTGTAATAAATATAATGTAACTTTAAATGATTTAAAAGATTATAATAATGTTAATAACGTAAATGTAGGTGATAAAATAATTATTCCACAAATAAATGAATAAATTTAAAAATAGTGTTATTGTTAAAGATGATAGAGTAATTAAAAAGAAAAAGAATGATAAAATATTAGAATTATATGACTACTTTGAAACAGTTGGTTTTGATAATTATCCTAAAGTATTAAATAGTAATGATGATGTAATTGAAAGTGAATATATTAAAAGTAAAAAATATCATGAAGTTATTGAAGGAGTAGAATTTATAAATGTAGTATCAATGTTACACTATAAAACTTTATTTTATAAAGATGTAAGTAAAAATAAATATAGAAATATTTATAATAAGATATCTAATAATATAGAATATTTAAAAAAATATTATGAAAATATGATAAGTAATATAGAAAATGAAATATATATGAGTCCTTCCCATTATTTATTTGCAAGAAATTATACTGCGATTGATAGTTCATTAAAATATGCATCTTCTACATTAAAAAAATGGTTTAAAAAAGTAGAAAACAAATCAAAAGAAAGAGTATGTATAATTCATAATAATTTATCACTTAAACATTTTATAAAAGGGGATAAAAATTATTTAATTAGTTTTGATAATTATTTGGTTGATACACCTATATTAGATTTATATAAATTTTATAAAAAAGAAGGATTTAAATTAGATTTTAGTTATTTATTAAAACAATATAATAATAATTTAAATCTTTTAGAAGAAGAAAAAATGCTTTTAAATATATTAATTTCTATACCACCTAAAATAGAAGATGTTGAAAATGAATACTTAAATTGTATAAGTATTAAAAATGCATTTAATTATATTTATGTAGGAATGAATGTTGTAAATGAAAATAAATAATCTACCCATGTAGATTTTTATTTTTTTTTGTTATATAATGTTTATGATAGGAGACATGATTATGAATAAAAAAGGGTTTATATCAATGACATTAGTTTATACATTTTTAATTCTATTTTTATTCTTAACACTTGCTATATTAAATACATATTCTAATAAGAATAAGTTTTTAGATGCAATTGATGATAAAATTAATGATGATATTAATTCTTTTAGTAATAGTAATAATAATTTATTAAATAAATTACTTATTGATAACACACCAACTTTAGATAGTAATATATTATTTCATAAAATAAGTAATTTGTCTGTTGGAAATGGAAATGGTTTATTTTATACAGATGATAAAAATAAAACAGATTTAAATAATGATGGAGTAGGAAATAGGATATATTATTTTAGAGGAGAAGTAGATAATAATTATTTACTTTTTGGAGGTTTTTGTTGGAAAATCATTAGAACTAATGAAAATGGTAGTATTAGAGTTAGATATGATGGATTATTTGAAAATGGTACTTGTCCTACAACAGGTACAAGAGTATATATTAATACATCTTCATATAATTTGAATAATACAACTGAAGATAATATGAAATTTATTAATAGTAATATTAAAGATATTTTAGATGAGTGGTATTTAACGAATATATCCACTATCGATGCATCTTTATTAGTAAGTGATGAAATATTTTGCAATAACACTACTATATCAGAAACAGAAAATACAAAAAAATATTATCATTCAAAATCTTTAATTCCAAAGATAATTGATTCTGATGATTCAGATGAAGAAAATACTTTTATAGAAAATTTATCTTTTGTTTGTACTAATCAAGATGATAGATATACATTAATTGATGGAAGTGACTTTTCAAGTAATAGGGTTCTTGATTATCCAATAGGACTTTTAACTATGGAAGATGTTATGTTTGCAGGAGGAGTTTATGATATTCCAAATAAAAAGCATTATTTAAATACTGGAAATGATTATTGGACTATGACTCCATATAGTTTTGATACAGAAGGTAATAATATATATATTAAATCAGATGGATCAATATCAAATGCTTCTAATAGTTCAAATTTTGATATTATTCCAGTTATATCAATATCATCAAGTGCATTAGTATCTAGTGGAAATGGAAAATATGATAATCCATATATAATAAGGTAAGAAGGAGAAGTCATGAATAAAAAAGGATTTGCATTTATAGAAAGTGTAATAGTATTAGTAATGGTAAGCTTATCAATAACAATGGTATATTCAAGTTTTTCATTAATAAGTAGTAAATTAAAAGCAAAAGAAAATTATGATAAATCATCAGATAAATATTTAATATCATCACTAATTGGTTTAGGAACAAATGAAAAATGTAATTATACAGATACAGAAAGTTGTGAAATACAAGGTATAAACTTTCAAGCAAATAAAGACAATTGTACAGAAACGAGAATGGGAAAAATACTATATAATTGTGGGAAAGTATTTGAAGATATGGACATGAAATACTTATATGTAGTAGATGATATAAATAAAGAATTAAAAAGTAGTGATGCATTAGATAAATATGATAATGGAGTAATAGAGTACATGAAGACATTAAAGAAATGTAGTGATAAAGAATGCACAGAACCAATATCATATATGATAGGAGAATTTTATAGAGGAGGAGAGTATTATTATGCATCAATAGAAATAGAAGAAAGTGAAACAAAGAAGATATACAAAGTAACATTAAATAAAGAAGAAGGAACAGGAGGAAGTGAAAGAGTAGAAGTATTAAAAGGTGAATTATTACCAAAAATAAGTGTGCCTTCAAAAGAAGGATATACATTTGATGGATATTATACACAAAGGAATGGACTTGGAACAAAATATTATGATAGTAAAGGAAAACCATTAAAAATATATGAAGAAGATAGTGACATAACTTTATATGCAAATTGGAAATCAGTTTATACATTTGCATATAAAGAAAGTGAATATGAATTTACAGTACCAGAAACAGGAACATATAAAATAGAATTATGGGGAGCAAGTGGAGGAAATGCAGTAGGTTTTCGTAATAATTATGGTGGAAAAGGAGCATATGTTTCTGGAGAAGTTAACCTTACTAAAGGTGAAAAATTATATTTAACAATAGGTGGAAAAGGAAAAGATACTGTAAATAGTGATGATACTTCACAAAGAAATTTAACTGGAGGATATAATGGAGGAGGAAACTCATCTGGAGTAGGATTGTGTTGGGGAGCATCAGGAGGAGGAGCTACACATGTAGCGTTAGTATCAGGACTTTTATCAACATTAACTAATCAAAAAGATAAAATTTTAATGGTTGCTGCTGGTGGTGGAGGTGCTAGTAGAGATATTAATAGGACTATATATGAAGGACATGGTGGAAGCGCAGGAATATATAATGGGTATGATGGAGATACTGCTGGTAATACTCAATGTTTAGCATATGGAGCAACAATGACAAGTGGTGGAAAATCTTGCCTTGAAGAATTTTATGGCGATTTTGGTAAAGTTAAAGGAGGAAATGACGGTGGCGGAGGAGGTAGTGGTTTTTATGCCGGAGGCTCTGCTGTATGTTCAGGTGGTGGAGGTGGTTCATCATTTGTTAATGGAGTTGAAAATTTTTCTACTTTAAATACAAATTATATATTTAAAAATGCTTTAATGATAGATGGTGAAGGATATAAATGGACAACAGAAAAAGGTGGAAAAACACCTGTTCCAAAACCTTCAGGAACAGGAACAACTACTACAGGTAATGAAGGCGATGGATATGCTAAAATAACAAAAATTAAATAAAAATTTACATTTTGTAACTAATCTATTAGAAATAGAAGTAAGAAGTAATTTAAATTATATTGATAACAAAAGAATTTACAGATGACTCTAATAATATGAATAAAACATTACCACAAAACATAATAGTAAAACCAAATGTATATTCATGGAGAAATTCAACAGTAAACAATTTCTTTATGAGTGCATATAACTTTAACAGATCACTTGATAGTCATATGATGAAAAATACAGAATGGGGAGCTGTTTCTTATCTATCATATTCAAAATATGGAATAATGGATGAAGTAATAATAAATAATAATAGTAATAGTAATTATTTAATAGGCTATGCAGCAAGTGAAAATAATGCTGCTGGAAGTCCAACGGCAAATAAGCAATGGAACACAACAACAGGCTATTTAGCAAGTACAACAGGAAATATAAGTGGTGTATATGATATGAGTGGTGGAGCATGGGAATATATGGCATCATATATGGAAAATAATCCACTAAATAGTGGAATGAATGATATAGTAACAAATAGTACTTATTCAAAATATATAGATAAATATTCATCATCTAGTACAGTAACATCATATAAATATAGAATACTAGGAGATGCAACTGGAGAGTTAGGACCATTTTGGAATAATGGATACTATCAAAGTACATGGTTTGCTGACTACGCGAACTTCGTTGACTCTACTTCCCCTTGGTTCCTTCGTGGAGGCAACTTCAGCTACTCCACTCGTGCTGGTCAGTTCACCTTCAATAGGCTCACTGGTGGTGCTCACACTGGCCACAGCGCCCGTTTGGTTCTAAAGCCTTAACTCTTTT
>CANRCA010000053.1 GCA_947628985.1 uncultured Bacilli bacterium
AATGTTACTTCAAACAAAGTTTACCTTTGTTTGATATCCACTTTATAAATTGGTAACATTTTAACTAATGATTAACAATTATTTGCTTTCTAGGAAATATATTTTATCAAAATTAATATATAAATACAATATTATTTTATTAAAATTTCTCCTGTCATTTCTTTTGGAACTTCTAAATTTAATAAAGTTATTAATGTAGGTGCTATATCTGATAGTTTTCCATCTTTTAAATTAATACCTTTTTTAGTAATTATTAATGGTACTTTTTCAGTAGTATGACTAGTTACAGGATTATGATTTTCATCCCACATAGTATCACAATTACCATGATCTGATGTAATTATTAATATACCATCTTTTGATTTTATTACATCGTATAATCTACCTATACATTCATCTAAGTATTCAATTGCTTTTATAGAAGCAGAATAGTTACCAGTATGCCCTACCATATCTCCATTAGCATAATTTAATATTACAACATCGTATATATCTTTATTTAATTCATCAATTAATGTATCTGTTATTTCTTTAGCACTCATTTCTGGCTTTAAATCATATGTTGCTACTTTAGATGATGGTATTAATATTTTTTTCATTCCTTTATAATCCATTTCTTTACCACCATCAAAGAAATATGTAACATGAGCATATTTTTCAGTTTCTGCTATTCTTAATTGAGTTAAATTATTTTTTTCTAAAAATTCTCCTAATGAATTAGATAAATTAATATCATCAAATGCATAAGGACATTTTACAGTAGATACAACACTCATCATAGTAACACATTTAATATTATTAAACTTTTTAATAATCATATTTTTTTCTAATGCTTCATTTTTATATTCATCTGGGTTTGTAATACAAGTAAATAATTCTCTTAATCTATCTCTTCTAAAATTAAATACAATTATTCCATCATTATCTTCTAATTTATTTTCATTTATTATACTTGGAATTATAAATTCATCAGTTATACCATTATTATATGATTCATTTATTAATTCTAAAGCATTATTATATTTTTTAGCATTTCCATAAACTATCGCATCATATGCAAGTTTTAATCTATCAAAGTTATTATCTCTATCCATTGCATAATATCTTCCGCCAATAGTAGATATTTGTCCATAATTTACATCTTCTATTTGTTTTATATAATTATATGCTGTTTTTGGTCCTACATCTCTTCCATCTAAGAATAAGTGATAGCATACTTTAACATCATATTTTTTACATAATTTAATTAATGCAAATAAATGATTTATATGAGAGTGTACTCCTCCATCTGATAATAATCCCATTAAATGTAATTTAGAATTATTATTTTTTACATGATTTATTACTTCTAAAAATTTTTCATTTTCATAAAATGATTCATCTTTAATACTTCTATTTATAATTTCAAGTGGTTGATACACTACTCTTCCTGCTCCAATGTTAGTATGCCCTACTTCACTATTTCCCATTTGACCTTCTGGAAGTCCTACAAAATTACCTGATGCTTCAAGTAAACTATGAGGATAATTATTCCATAAATAATCAAAATTCTTTTTATTTGCATTTAAAAATGCATTAGCATCTTTTTCTTTTCTAATTCCACATCCATCTAAAATAGCTAAAACAATTGGTTTTTTCATATTTAATTATCCTTTCATAATATTTATAATTTATTTTCCTTATAAATTTATTTTATCACATATGTTTTTAAAATTTCTACTAAGTTCTTTAAAAATATAGTATAATTAATATGGTGGTTAAAATGATTTACTATTTTATAGGAATTAAAGGAAGTGGTATGGCTTCTTTAGCAGAAGTTATGTTTGACTTAGGTTATAACGTAATGGGTAGTGATAAAAGTGAACACTTTTTTACTGAAGATGGTTTAGTTAAAAAAGGAATTAAAATATTAGAATTTAATAAAGATAATATTAAAGAAGGTATGACTATTATACAAGGAAATGCTTTTAATGATGAACACGAAGAAGTTATTAGAGCACATGAATTAAATTTAAAAATATATACATATCAAGAAATGATTGCTAAATTAACTGATGATACTAAATTAATAGCTATTTCTGGTTGTCATGGTAAAACTACTACAACTACTATGATGAGTAAAGTATTTGAAAATGTTGGTATTAATTATTTAATTGGTGATGGTAGTGGACACGCTAAAAAAGGAAATGAATATTTTGCATTAGAGGCTTGTGAATTTAAAAGGCATTTTCTTTCATATAATCCTTACATAGCAGTTATTACTAATGTAGAATTAGATCATACTGATTATTATAAAGATTTAAATGATGTAATGGATGCATTTACTACGTTTGCAAATAAAGCAAGAAAATATGTTGTAATGTGTGGGGACGATGAAAATACAAGAAAATTAAAAGTAAATAAACCAATTTTATATTATGGATTAAATGATAATAATGATGTAACTTTAAAAAATATTAAAATAGATAGTGAAAGTACTACTGCAGATGTTTATATTAAAAATGAAAAATATGAAACACTTACATTTCCATTTGTAGGAAATCATTTATTATTAAATGCTCTTGCTGTAATTTCAGTATGTTATTTAGAAAATATAGATAAAGAAGAAGTAAAAAATCAAGTAAAGAAAATAGAACATGCTAAAAGAAGATTTATTGAAGAAGCTTTTATGAGTAATATTATTATTGATGATTATGCTCATCACCCAACTGAAGTAAAAGTTACAATTGAAGCAGCAAGACAAAAATATAAAGATAGATATTTAGTTGCTATATTTAAAGCACATACTAAATCAAGAGTTAAATATTTTCATAAAGAATTTGCTGATGCTCTTAGTTTAGCAGATAAAGCATATGTAATGGAAATTGGAGAAGATAGAAAAGAAGTTGGATATGATGATGTTAGTGCACAAGATATATTAAAAGATATTAAAAATGGAGAATTTATTGATATTGCTTCTGCTAATAAATTATTACAATATAAAAATTCTGTATTATTATTTATGAGTAGTAAAGATATATATGTATTAGAAAATGAATATAAAAGACTTGCGAGTGAAACAAAAATCTGATAATTAATTTTTATCAGATTTTTTGTTATATCTTTTTACAAATTCTTCTCTAAATTCTAATAAATCATCTTTTTCTATATGAGTTCTTATATCTTCCATTAATCTAGTTAAAAAACGAATATTATGAATTGAAATTAATCTTTGTCCAAATGATTCTTCACTTACAAGTAAATGTCTTATATATGATTTAGTAAAGTTTTTACATGTATAGCAGTCACACTCTTCTTCAATTGGAGTTAAATCTTTAATAAATCTAGCATTTCTTAAATTAGTTCTTCCGTCTAATGTAAGAGCATTTCCATGTCTTGCTAGTCTTGTAGGCGATACACAATCAAATATATCTATTCCTCTTATAACTCCATCAATTAAATCTATTGGTTCTCCAACACCCATTAAATATCTTATTTTATCTTTTGGTAAATATTTAGTAGCGTATTCTATCATTTTAAGTTTAGTGTCTGCATCTTCTCCAACACTAACTCCCCCTACACTATAACCATCAAAATCAAGTTTAGAAGTTTCAATAGCAGAAAATTTTCTTAAATCTTCAAATTCTCCTCCTTGAACTATACCAAATTGTGCTTGTGTATCTCTTTTTTTATTTGCATCCATACTTCTTTTAGCCCATCTAAGTGTTCTTTCTACACTATTTTTCATGTATTCATGAGTTACTGGATATGGTGGGCATTCATCAAAACTCATTATAATATCTGATCCAAGTTTATTTTGTATTTCAATACTTTTTTCTGGAGTTAATAATAATTCTTTTCCATCAATATGACTTTTAAATTTAACTCCTTCTTCACTTATATCTTTTGGTTTTGCTAAAGAAAATACTTGATAACCACCACAATCAGTTAATATAGGTCCTGTTTTATAATTCATAAATTCATGAAGTCCTCCTGCATAATCTACTACATCTTCTCCAGGTCTTAACCATAAATGATAAGTATTTGCAAGAATAATATCAGCATGGGCATCTTTTAATTCTTCAGGACTTAATGTTTTTACTGTTGCTTGTGTTCCAACTGGCATAAACATTGGAGTTTTATGTGTACCCCATTTAGTTTCAAATGTTCCAAGTCTTGCATTAGTATTTTTTTCTTCTTTAATTACTTTAAATTTTAAATCCATTATTTTACCTCCTCATTTGTTAGAAACATAGCATCTCCAAAACTAAAAAATTTATATTTTTCTTCTTGTGCATGAGCATAAGATTTTTTAATTATATCTATATCACTAAATGCAGAAACTAGCATTACAAGAGTACTTTTTGGTAAATGAAAATTTGTAATTAAAGCATCACATGATTTAAATTTATATGGAGGATATATAAATATACCAGTTTCTTCACATGTACTTTTAAATTTACCATATTTTGATATATTTGCTTCAAGTGTTCTAAGTGATGTTGTACCAACACATATAATTCTATGATTATTTTCTTTTGCTTGATTTAATTTAGATGCTACATCTTCACTTATTTCATATAATTCTTTATGCATATCATGTTTAGTAATATCATTTTCTACTACTGGTCTAAATGTACCAAGTCCTACATTTAATGTTACATATAATATTTCTATACCCTTTTCTTTAATTTTATTTAAAAGTTCATTTGTAAAATGAAGTCCAGCAGTAGGAGCAGCAGCACTACCTTCTTTTTTAGCATAAACTGTATTATATAAATCATTATTTTTAAGTTTTTCATGAATATATGGTGGAAGTGGCATAGCACCTACATTATTTAAATGTTCTACTAAAATACCACTATAGTTTAATTTAACATTAGTAATTCCATCATTTAATACTTCCATTACTTCACAAGTAAAATCATCTTCAAATTTAATTTGAGTTCCAACTTTTACTCTTTTTTGTGGTCTTACTAAACATTGCCATATATCAGTATCTATTTCTTTTAAAAGTAATACTTCTATTTTAGCATTAGTATCTATTTTATATCCATAAATTCTACTAGGTAATACTTTAGTATTATTTAATACTAATACATCACCCTTATTTAAATAATTAATAATATTATAAAAAATATCATCTTTATAATTTCCATTATTCTTATTAACTACTAATAATTTAGAATTATCTCTTTTTTCTAAAGGAGTTTGTGCAATTAGTGATTCATCTAAATCATAGTCATAAGTATTCAAATCCTTATAATCCATAAATAACTAGGAAAACAGCCTAGTCTTCACCTTCCTTTGCTAGCTAATTATAACATATTATTTCTAATTATAAAAGAATAACTATTAGAATTCTAATAGTTATTCAATTTTTAAAGTTAAAAGATTTTCACATTCTTTATCAAGATTAATATTTTCTTCATCTATATTTTCTTTAATTAATTCATCATTATATTCAAATCCTTGTATTTCTCTATAACAAGCATCAATTAAATCTTTTGTATTAGCTATAATATAATACATCATTTTATCCGATACTTTATTTGATATATTAGTATATTTAAATTTATTCCTTTCTATAAATAATTTAATATATTCCATAAAATGATTTTTTACTTCTTCTGGAAGTTTAATTGTATCAGAATTTTTATTTATTTCTACTGTTTTTGATAAACTTATTTTAAAAGTAAATAACATACCATTATCTAATACATTTTCATTTTTATTATTGATACTTTCCATATATAATCTATCCATAATCATTTGAATAAATAATTTATAGGCATAATATCCTTTTACTTCATTTATTTCATAATTTCTTCTTTTTTTAATATTTTCAACTTCTAAAAGAGCAACTTTATTATTTATTTTTTTAATATTATTTTCTAATATATTTTTTATATTTTTATCTAATTCTGAAATAATTTTATTTGGCATTTCTCTTTTTTCAAAATTTTTAATAGCATTAAGTATTAAAATTAATGATTCATTCATATTTGTATTATTTAAAGATGATACTCTATCATAAAATTTATTAACAGTGTTTAATTCAAAATCATAAAGCATTTTTATAAAATCATATGAAGCATTATCATTATTTTTTAATTTATAATCAACATTCATATTTAATATTTCTTTTACTAAATTTAAATAATCATTTTCATAACAAAGATATAAATCACTAGAATCTTTAATAAAATTAATTTTTTCATAAAAATCATTAATTTTATCATTTAATATTTTTTCATTTTCTTTTACTTTCCTTTCTTCTTCTTTTGCAATATTTTCATCAAATATTTTGTATAAATTTCTCATAAAACCTCCAATAATTTAATTATAGCATAATTAAAAAAAGAACACTAATATAAATTAGCATTCTAATTAAATTTATTTACAATCAAGTTCTGGATAACCAGAAGATCCTAATTTCCAATCACATAATGTATAGCCAGATAAATCACTATCTACACTATTTAAATCAATACTACTTTTATTTGTGTTTAGTAAGGTTACAAATGATTGACTCTTCATTTCACTTTCACTTTTTCCTGTTGTAAGTTCACTATCATTTGATAAATTTGTTCCTTTCTTTATAGTATCATTTTTATAATATGCATTTTTGATATTTATAGTATTATTAGTACCTAAATCACCGATTCCATATTTTGATACATTTCCTGCATTATATATATTATTCAATGTATATAAATTTGCTTTAGAATTTGTACTATTTGCATCTTGTACTATTCCATTAACTATCCCATTTCCTAAATTATATGAATTAAATATATTAGTTCTCGCATTATCTAAATTAAAACCAACTAAACCTGCTGGGAATACATTATACTTTTCCATATTTCCAGTATTATAACTATTTAATATATATAAATTTGAACCTTTATTATATCCAATGAAGGGTCCATTTCGAATATCAACTTTAGCTGTACTATTTATAATATTAGGTTGAGTTAAATTTCCTTTATTATATGTATTATTTACTATTACTTTTTCACAATTCTGCATAAATCCCACTATTCCACCAAATATAGCACCATCATATAAATTTCCTTTGTTATATGTATTATCTATTTTTAAATTTTTACTACTATATGAAGCACCAATTAAGCCACCCATCATCATAATTTTTGTAACTTTATAATCAGTATGATGATTTGTAATATTAGCATTATTTCCACTATTAGTAATATCTAATATACTATAAGGACTAACGTATCCTACTAAACCACCTATACGTACATCTTTATCTTCTTCTGAATTATATTGTATTTCTGCATTATTATATGAATTTGTTATTGTAGTATTTGTGTTTTGATTTAAATATCCTATTAGACCACCTATATTTTGAGAATCAGTTGATATTATTCCTTGATTTTCACTATTTTTTATTATTAAGTTTGCATTTGGAGCAACTCCACCAATAAGTCCACCTATATGTATTCCTCCAGATATTGAACCTTTATTTTTACTATTTTCTATTGTTAAATTTCCATTTGATTTTAAAGTAGCTACTAATCCTGCTATTGAACTATCTGAAATTTCACTAGAAATATTAATCTCATTATTACAATTTATTACCTTTGATGTTCCATATACATCACTTATCATTCCTGTATTTGATGGATTTATTCCATTTTCTATATTTCCACTTACTGTTAAATTACTTATTGTACTATCTTCTATTATTCCAAATAATCCTAATGAAAGGCCTTCTTTATCAGTATTTTTTATGTATAAACCATCTATTCTATGATTTTTCCCATCAAAATTTCCTTTAAAGTAATTACTTCCTATTCCTATTGGTGTAAATCCTACTCCTGTTGTTAATTCGGTCATTAATGGTTCATCTTGACCATTTCCATTTATATCTTTATATTTTGTTGTTTCACTATCTTTATAACTATCTTTGTTTTTAAAATCTAAGTCTCTTGATAATATTATTGTCTTTCCTGCATAAGTTTCACCTTTTTCTACATTATTACTTAACTCTACTAAGTCTTCTATGTATTGTATTTTATATGGAGCATTCTCTTCTCCTGAGCCTTCCTCTCCCTGTACTAAAAAACTATTATTACATGATATTATATCTGTTGTTTTATTTCTAGCATCTATTTCATATGTTTTACCTATTTCATCTTTACTTATTCCATTACTATCATCAACTAATATTTGATAATTATTATCTGCTATTTGTATACTTGTTATCTTTCCTTTATTTGAGAGTCTTACTACATATACTAAGTTTTCTCTTGCTTCTATTTCTAATGGATTTGTTGTACTATCAAAACATGTTCTATTTCCATTATTCATTGAATTCATTACATATTGTTGTTCTGACATTCTCATTATACTTTGTACATCACTTTTAAATGTATTCTTTCTTGCATTTCTATATAAATTTATTACATTTGGTATTGCTATTATTACTAGTATTGCTAATATTGCTATTACTGCTAATAGTTCTACCAATGTAAATCCTTTTTTACTTTTCATTATGAAGCCCTCTTTCTATTTTTACACTCCAATTATATCGTATATATATATATATGGTGTGCTCCCAAAAAGGGGGTAAAAGAACCATATATATTTTTTTAATCTTACTAAGAAAATTATATATATATATATATATGGAAAGTCAAGAATTTATTTTTTGTATAAACAAAAAAAACTCTTCATTTGAAAAGTTAATCTTAAATAATACTAATATAGATGTATATCATTCCTTATTAATCATATACCTTTA
>CANRCA010000054.1 GCA_947628985.1 uncultured Bacilli bacterium
TTTAAAAAATTTAATAAAATTTCAACTTTTTTAAGAAATTTACAAAAAATACTTGTAAAAGCTTAGAAAGTCACACTAAAATTTATATTTAAATATCATTTTTTCATTAAATATTTATGATTAGCCGCAATTGATTTAATACCATATTTATGTTCAAATGCTATTGTGGCAATACCACCACTTACTTTTATAACTACGCCTTCTCCAAATGTTGTATGTATTACTTTATCTCCTGCTTTTAACTCACTACTTGTATCATTATACATATTAGAAATTATTTTATTATCATTTCTTTCTTCTGTTAAATTATTTATTAATGATTTATCTATTTCTTTAATAAATCTACTTTCTATTGTACCTGATGTTTTTCCAAATAATGTTCTAGTTCTAGCACTTAATAAATATAATTTTGTTTTAGCTCTTGTAATTCCTACATAACAAAGTCTTCTTTCTTCTTCAAGTTCACTTTCACTTTCAAAACTTCTCATATGTGGGAATATTCCTTCTTCCATACCAACAATAAATACAACTTTAAATTCAAGTCCTTTTGCTGAATGTAAAGTCATTATATTAACAGCATCTTTATTTTCTTTATATTGACCTCTATCACTTACAAGTAATACACTTTCTAGAAATGTTTCTAAATCATATATACCACTTTCTTCAAATGATAAAGCAACACTTTTAAATTCATTTAAATATTCTACTTTAGCATCATTTTCAATAGATTTATTAAGTTCATATTCTTGTCTTAAACCAGTTTTTACAAGTACATCTTCTATTAAATCAACAAGTCCTAAAGATTTAGAATCTTCTATTAATTCTAATATTATATTTTTCCATTCTAATTCTTTACCTGAATCAATCGCATCAAACATAGATATATTATCTAAAGTAGATTTTTCAAGTAAAGATTCTATTGTTTTATTACCTATTCCTCTTTTAGGAGTATTAATTACTCTTTGTAAACTTACAGAATCACTTGGATTATAAATTAAATTTAAATATGCGATTAAATCTTTTATTTCTTTTCTACTATAAAAGTAATAACTACCAATAATATTATATGGAATATTACTTCTTACAAATTCTTCTTCTATAGTTCTACTTTGAGCATTAGTTCTATATAAAACAGCAAAATCACTATAATTATATCCAAGTGAAACTAAATCTTTTATTTTAGTCGTTACATAGTGTGCTTCTTTAATTTCATCACTAACTCTTATATAATCAATTTTTTCTCCATCACTACTAGATGTCCATAAATTAAGTTTTTTTCCTTCTGTATTATTTTTAATTACAGAATTAGCTGCTTTTAATATATTATTAGTACTTCTATAATTTTCTTCTAATAATACTACTTTTGCATCTTTATAATCTTTTTCAAAATTTAATATGTTTTTATAATCTGCTTTTCTCCATGAATATATAGATTGATTAGCATCTCCTACTACAAATATATTTTGATATTTTGAAGAAAGCATTTTAATTAATTCATATTGTACACTATTAGTATCTTGATATTCATCTACTAATATATATTGAAATCTAGTTTGATATTTATCTAATATATTTTTATCTTTTTTAAAAAGTTCTAATGGTTTTAATAGTAAATCATCAAAATCTACTGAATTATTTTCTTTTAATTTTTTTAAATAAATTTCATATACTTTTGCTATAACTTGATCTACATCATTTAAAAATAATTTACTAAATAATTTAGGATCTATTCCATCATTTTTAGCATCACTTATTTTATTTATTATATGTTTAATATCATATTCTTTAGGATCTAAATTCATTTCTTTAATTATATTTTTAATTAATGCTTTAGTATCATCTGTATCTAAAATAGTTATATTTGATTTATAACCTGCATCTATATAATTTTCTCTTAATATTCTTAAACCAAAAGAATGGAATGTTCCTATAAATATAGAATTTGCTATATCTCCTATTTTTAGTTCTACTCTTTCTTTCATTTCTTTTGCTGCTTTATTTGTAAATGTAATAGCAAGAATATTATATGGACTAACTCCATCATCTATTAATTTTATTATTCTTTCTGTAAGTACTCTTGTTTTACCACTACCTGCTCCTGCTAGAACTAAACAAGGTCCTACTTTATGATTTACTGCTTCTAATTGTTTATCATTTAATGTCATATTTATTACCTCTAAACAAGTATATCATTTAATTATTATTTTATCTAGCAAACATTTAGCAAAAATCACTTTTATATATATTTAGAATATAATACTATGAAAGAAAGTGAGGTTATATATGAAAAAATTAATTTTAACAATATTAATAGTATTTTCTATTTTAGTAGTTAGTATTATAATTGGAATTAATTTAAAAGATGATAATGAACAAGAGTTAGATAAAGTTGTTGTTTCAGAAGTAACACATTCTGTTTTTTATGCTCCATTATATGTAGCAATAGAAAATAAATATTTTAATGATGAAAATTTAAATGTGGAATTATTGTTAACACCTGGAGCTGATAAAGTAGCAACATCTGTTATATCTAATGATGCTGATATTGGTTTTTCTGGTCCAGAAGCAACAGTTTATCTATATAATAATTCAGGACAAAAATTATTAACATTTGCATCCCTTACTAAAAGAGATGGTCAATTTTTAGTAGGAGATTGTTCTTTAAAAGATAATTTTAAGATGGAAGATTTAATAGGAAAAAAAGTACTTGCTGGAAGAAGTGCTGGTATGCCACTTATGATGTTTGAATATGCATTAAAAGAATCAAATATAGATAAAAGTAAAGTTAATATTGATACTTCTGTTGAATTTGCAGGACTTACTGGAGCATTTATAGGTAAACAAGGTGACTTTGTAAACTTATTTGAACCTAATGCTACAGCTTTAGAAAATGAAGGATATGGTTGTGTTCTAGCATCTCTTGGTAATTTAACAGGAGTTGTTCCATATACAGCATTCTATGCAAAAGAAGATTATATTAATAATCATAAAGAGATTATTCAAAAATTTAATAATGCTTTAAATAAAGGTTTAAAATTTGTTAAAGAAAATGATGAAAAAACAATAGCAAAAGCTATAATAAATCAATTTCCTGATACTTCTTTAGATGATTTAACTAAAATAGTATTAAGATATAAAAATGCAGACTCATGGTATGATAATACTTATGTTAATATAGATGATTATAATAGATTATTAGATATTATGATTTATGGTAATGCTATTAAAGATAAAATTAATGTAGAAACACTTATAACAAATGAATTTAACAAATAAAATATTATCGGTAGAAAACTTATCTAAATCATATTATTCTCTAAAGAATGAAACAAAAGCATTAAATAATATATCTTTTGATTTATATGAAGGAGAATTTTTAGGAATAATTGGTCCATCTGGATGTGGTAAAAGTTCAATATTAAATATTATTTCAGGATTAGATAAAGAATATAATGGTAAAGTTAAAATAAAAGATGGTATTAAAATTGGATATATGTTACAAGAAGATGCTTTATTTCCATGGCTTACTATATATGAAAATGCTATATTAGGATTAAAAATATCACATAAATTAAAAGATGAAAATAAAGATTATGTTTTAAATTTATTAAAAAAATATGATTTATATGATTTTAGAAATAATTATCCAAATGAATTATCTGGTGGTATGAAACAAAGACTTGCTTTAATTAGAACACTTGCTACTAAACCAGATATATTACTCTTAGATGAACCTTATTCTGCTTTAGATTATCAAACTAGATTAAATGTTGGAAATGATGTTTTCAATATTATAAAAGAAGAAAAGAAAACTGTTATAATAGTTACTCATGATATAGCAGAAGCAATATCTATGTGTAGTAAAATAATTGTTTTATCTAAAAGACCTTCAAGTATAAAAAATATACATGAAATAAATCTTACTAATAAAAAATCCCCAATAGAAAATAGAAAAGCTATAGAATTTTCTTCTTACTATGATATTATTTGGAAGGAAATAGATAAATAATGTCAAATGAATATAAAATATATTTAAAAAAATTAAAAATTAAAAAGTTTTTAATAACTTTAACACAAATTTCTATAGCAATTTTATTTATATTAATATGGCAATATGCCGCTAGTAAAAATATTATTAATTCATTTATTACAAGCTCACCTAAAAATATAATTAATACTTTGATTAATTTATATAATGAAAATAATTTATTTTTACATATATTTATTACTATAAAAGAAACTTTAATTGCATTTTTAATAACAAGTAGTTTATCTATTATTATAGCTATAATACTTTATAATTTTGAATTTTTATCAAAAGTATTTGATCCATATCTTACAATGTTAAATTCACTTCCAAAAGTAGCTCTTGGTCCAATAATAATTATTTGGCTTGGTGCCAATACTAAAAGTATTATTGCAATAGCAGTATTAATATCAATAATTGTAAGTATACAAAATATTTATAATGGATTTCAAAATACAGATAAATTAAAAATTAAATTGTTAAAAACATTTAATGCAAGTAAAAAAGATATACTACTTAAAGTAGTAATACCTTCTAATAAAGAATTAATACTAAATACATTTAAAATAAATATTTCTATGTGCTTAGTCGGAGTTATTACTGGTGAATTTTTAACATCAAAATGTGGAATTGGTTATTTAATATTATATGGTTCTCAAGTATTTAATTTAAATCTTGTAATGAGTGGAATATTTTTATTAATTATTATTTCATTTATTATGTATAAAGTTATTTTGTTAATAACTAAAAAATCTATTAAATAATGCAAAACTCATACTTTAATTTTGTATGAGTTTTTTGATTTTTTAATTATTACTTTTATATTTAGCAAGGAGATAGTTTTTGTACTTTTTTCCTTCTTCCCCGTAAGAGGCTAGTATTTTGTAAAATTTATTTTTTATTTTCTTTTAAATAGTAATTATAGCATCTAAATTATAAAATTCCAAATTTCTTTTTTCACAAAAATTCCAAATTTCTTTTTACATCACGATTACCTTCTTTTTGAACTATTTCCATTTTGGAAATAGTTGAATTTTTTTGTAATTCTTTCTCTTCATATATATTATTTAAATGTTTAGAAATTGCAGAAACATTTACATCAAATAATTCAGTCATACTTTTTTGAGTAAGCCATATTGTTTCATCGCTTAAAATTACATCTATATTTATTTTTCCATCTTCAGTTTCATATAAAATAATATTACTTTCTTGCATTTTGACCTCTTTGTATAAAGTTTTTTGTTAATAACTAAAAAATCTATTAAATACTGTATTTACAAATTTTTTATATTAATTATTCCATTTATATTTTGTATATCTTCCACCAGAAATTTTAACAATTTTGTTTTCTTTAAGTAATTTATTTAATAATCTTTCAATTGTAGTTTCACTTAAATCAGGACACTTATTCATAATAAATGCTTTATCTATTGGAATAATATTATCTTTAAATATTTCTATAATTCTATCATAAGCAGTTATTTTTTTATTTTCAACAATATTTATTCTTAAATCAAATTCTTTATATGCATTTAATATTATTCCCAAATAGTATTCTACAAAATATGAATAATCATTTTTATTATCATGCCATTTTACTGAGCTTTTTTCTAAAGTGTCATAATAACTATCTTTTGTTTCTTCAATAATTTTTTCAATACTAATATATTTTCCTACCATATAATCTGCTTTATATAGTAATAATAATGTAAGTAATCTACTCATTCTTCCATTACCATCATTAAATGGATGTATAGATACAAAATCTAATATAAATATAGGAATTAATACTAATAAATCACATAATTCATTATTAACTAATTCATTATAATTTTTACATAAATCTTCAATTGCAATTGGTGTTTCAACAGGAGATAAAGGTGTAAACCTTATTTTCTTTTCTCCTTTTTCATTCTCTTCTTCAATATAGTTTTGACAATTTTTAAATCTACCACCATAACTATAACCTGTATATTTATATAAATCTCTATGTAATTGTAATATTGTATTTTGAGTAATATCAATAAATTTATAATTTTCATGAATTAAAGATAATACATCTCGATAACCTGCGATTTCTTCCTCGTTTCTATTTTTAGGTTCTAACTTTTGATTTACAATTTCACTAATTCTTTTATCAGTAGTATAAATACCTTCAATTTTGTTTGATGATGAAACACTTTGAATTTTAGCAACTTTTAATAAAGTATTTAAAGTTTCTTTTTTATTATCCAATAAATATATTTGTTTTCCTTTATATTCATGAATTTTACTTATTAAATTAATAATATTACTATTAGATATAATACTATTATATTCTTCCATTAAATTAAATTTTCTCAATTGCATCAGTCTCCTTTCATTTGCACCATTATAACATAAAATGATGCAATTAACAATATATTTGATGCAATTAAAATATTTTATTTATTAATCGTTCAAATTTGTTTTATCAAATTTATTTTTTATTTTCAATTTTTTCTTTTTCATCTATATATTGATAGTTCAATTTATTTTGACTAGTAACAACTGATTCTCCAAGTAGATTTTCTATTTCATCTCTTGTGTTTTTAGCAACATTACCACCTGCATGAGCAACTTTTATATTTTCTTTAAGTCCTTTAGGTTTTGTTTTCTTTGCCAACCTCTTTGTTACTTCTTCACTTATATCAATTAGAGATACTTCTAAATTATCCATATTATCTCGAAGATTCTCTTTTCGAAGACCTTTGTACTCTTTATATTGTTTTGCAGTCATTCCAGACCATGTTTTATATATTTCATTAGTTAATATAGCAAATTCTTTACTTTCAGTAATACCATTTTCTTTCCATACATCTGTAAGTTCTTTTCTATCTTGAATATTTTGCATTCTTTTAGTAATCCATTTTTCTTCATAACCTTTTGCTCTATATAAATCTATTGCTCTTTGTGCTGCGATTGAAGGATCAAATGTTTCATTTATTCTTTCACTACCAAGTTTGGCTAACCATTGTTTTATAGGTTCTGCATTTTTACTTGGTATTGATTCAATTATTCTAAACATACCTTCAATGTCAACTACATCAGTCATACGATATTTGCCATCTTGTGCTTTCAATTTCAACTGGTGACAATTTGTCACCGTTTCATTTCCTTCTTGCTTTAATCTATGTTTTAAAACTTTCCAATAATTTCTTGGGTTATCGCTTTCAGAAATAACACCAACAATATCTACAACACTAATATAATATTTTTCACTTTCTTTATCCCACACAGTTCTAATTGTTTCGTTATTTAATATTTTGTTAATTAAATACATTTTATTTTGATTCATAGCTTACCTCCTTGATATATTAATTATATCAAACAAATGTATGCTATACAACAATTTTTTATTATTATTTTTTAAAATATAAATCAACATAATTTTGAATTTCTAATGATAATTTTTCTATTGTTCCATCAGTATGTATACTATCCATATCTTTTAATACACTATTAGGAAATATATGTTTCATATCTTTAGGATAATAATCTCCATCTCTTGGAATATCATAATCTTTTACTACAAAATCATCATCTACTTTTACTAATTCAAATTTATATGGAATAGATGAACTTGTATCTTTAATTACTTCATTATTTTCTAAATAATATTTTTCTTGTAATACCCAAGCATAAACATAATATTTATTTTTTAAATTTTCATTTATAAGATAAATTCTCATAGCAACAAAAGATTTTTCATTTTCATAATAATTAATTCTTTCATCTTCTTCTATCAAATATTCTTTAATAACTTTTTCCATATTAATGTAATCTATATTTATTGGTGGTGCATATTTAAATCCCCAAGTACTAAAAAATACTGGTTTATTATTTCTCATTCTTGTAACATCAATTACAAATAAAGAAATTAAAATTAATAATATTAAGCTAACAATAATTGATATAAATAAACAAACAAATTTAATTCTTTTTACTTTTTTATTAGAATAATCAATTGTATTTACAATATTTTCTTCAAATTTTTCTTTATATTCTTTTTGACTAATTTTTTCACCACTTATTAAATCATTTAATGTAATATCTAATTCATCACATAAAGGTTTTAATAAAGATAAATCAGGCATATTTCTTCCATTTTCCCAATTTCCTATAGTTCTATCTGATACTCCTAACTTTTCCGCTAATTCTTGTTGTGTAATTTTTTTATTTTTTCTTGATTCTGCTATAAATTTTCCTATTTTATCTAAATTCATATTTTTCTCCTCTCAATTAAATTTTATAATTTTATAATTAATTTTAACAGGAAACATTTCAAGGGTTTTTATTTTTTAATATTATACAAAAAAAGTAAACCTTTTAAATTAGTTTACCTTTATAAAATTATTACATACTTTTTATCTTTTTATTAGCTCTAACTATCATATAGATAGACATAGAAGTATTTATAATACAAACTATAGATCCCATTATACTAGTCATTATCATTTTAAATTCACTATCATTTGAACCAAACTCTGAAATCATTGCAACTTCTAAAGAAATCATAGAAATCATAGCAACAGTTAAATTAATACATTTACTTGATGCTAAAAGTGGACTATGATTTTTTCTATATTTAATTACATTTATAATAGCACTTATTATTAAATAGAAGTCATATAAAGCAACTATATAAATAATAAATCCTGCATAAGTTATTTCTTGATTTTGTTTAATTATTAAAACAAT
>CANRCA010000055.1 GCA_947628985.1 uncultured Bacilli bacterium
GATTTTCCAATTAATATATATGATGTTTATGCTAATTATGACTTTACTCCATCACCTCATATCTAATACACAGCAAATAAATTAAAAAAAAGTTAAAAAAATAAAAATTGACTGCTTGATATATATATATATAATTGCTATAATATTTATGTAGAGTAGATAATAAAGAAAGGAGAAGTATATAAATGGAAAGTGAAAGAAATACTAGATTAATAGCATTAGTTGCCTTAGTAGCAGCAGTTGGAGGCCTTGCTTTAGGTTATTCAGCTTATGCAAGAGATTTATTAATTAAACCATCTGCTGATGTTACATTAAGTGACGATGTGTTTTCAGTTGTATTTTCTAGCTCAGCAGATAGTGTTGATACTGCTTCTGGTGTAACTGCTAGTGGTAGTGATGAATTTGCAACAGGAGAAAAGGCTACAATCGTAAATAATGGAGATAAACCTACTATATCAAATTTAGTAGCACATTTTACTAAACCAGGACAAACAGTAACATATGAATTTTATGCTGTTAATGATGGAGCAATTGATGCATATTTAACTAATATTGCTTTTTCGAATATTGCATCAAAAGAAGTTAAGAAAGAATGTACACCAAAAGATGGAGAAAACCCAGCTCCAAATGATACTACTTTAAGTGATGTATGTGATAAAATTAATTTAAAAGTAACTGTAGCTAATGATCAAACTGCTACATCTCCAACTGATTTAGAAGTAAAAACAGAAAAAATGATTTCTAAACATACTACTACTTATAGTTCACATCCAGTAAAAGTTGAAATTGAATATCCAGCAACAGCTGGTGCTCCAGCAGGAGACTTTGAAATTGCATTTGGTGATGTAACATTAAGTTATAGTGCAACTAAACCAGCAGGAGGAGCATAATAATATTTAAGTAAATATAAAGGCATAATTTATGTTATGCCTTTAATATACTTACACAAGACTATTTAGGAGGAAAAATGAAGAAAGGGTATGTAAGACTATTGATTTTTCAAATAGTAGTTATTATTTTATTACTTTTAAATAGTTTTGTATTAAGTATATTAAGTGATTACAAAATGTTTATTTTTATGCTTATATTAATTTTCTTATTTAAAATATTCTTTGGATTTGAAAAAGATAGACATCGTTATATTAAGGATATTGTATTGGAAGAATTTATATTTTTGTTAACATTCTTTTTGCTATATTATTTATCTGGATTAATATTTAGTTTTGCTAAAACAGGTAATTATTATACCGTTAAAAGTATGCTTACTTATGTACTTCCATTAATATTAAATATTATAGTTAAAGAATATTTTAGATATGAAATGTTACAAAAATCTGAAGGTAATAATCTTTTAATAGTAGTATCAGTAATATTATTTTTCTTACTTGATGTTACTAACTCACTTTATTATGGAAGTTATAGTACAAATTATACTGCATTTACATTTATAGCATTAACTATATTGCCTGCGATAACTGAAAATATTGCTCTTACTTATGTAAATATTAAAGTAGGATACAAACCTGGTATTATATATTTATTAGTAACTAAATTATATCAAATACTATTACCAATAATACCTAATCCAAATGAATATATTGTATCTGTAATTAGATTATTATTACCATGTATTTTTGCTTATAGAGTTTATTTATTCTTTAAGAAAGATGCAGATGAAAGAATTAGAAGAGACTATAACAAGAAAAGACTAAGTAATTTAATAGTACCAACTTTAATAGTTATATTTATAGTATATATAACTAGTGGGTATTTTCATTTTCATGCTGTAGCTATAGCAAGTGGTAGTATGACACCAAATATTAGAAAAGGTGACGTAGTAGTAATTGAAAAAATTGATGGTAAATTTGATGAATTAAAAGAAGGACAAGTAATAGCATTCAAATATGGAAATACAATAATAGTACATAGACTTATCAATATATTAAAAGTAGAAGACAAATATTATTTTTATACAAAAGGAGATGCAAATGCTGATATTGATAAATGGGTAGTTAATGAAAATATGGTTATAGGTATAGTTAATATTAAAGTACCATATATTGGATTACCAACAGTATGGTTAAATGAATTATAATGAGAGGAGAAAAATATTGGCTGTGAAGAAAAAACTTACTAAAAAAGTTGTTTCTAATTTGCCTGAAGAATTAGAAAATCATTCTCATAGTTCTAATGAAACAACAAATAAAAATGTAGTTTATGTTCGCCGTAATGCAAAATATAATGTACGACTATGTTTTTGTTTGATTCTCTTTTTAATATCATATGTTGGTTGTATTTTATTGATTAATAAAGCATTTACATATAAAGATGCTAAAATTATTAAATATCAAGATAAACAAGAAATAGATTATAAAGTATATTTAAAAAAGAATGATTTTTATGAAAAAAATTATTTAGATAAAGATATGATATATGTATCTAATTTAATAGATAATATAGATATAGATTTTACTTATGACTTTTTAATAGTTGAAGAGGCTAATATAGATTTTAACTATAGAATAGTAGGAGATTTAATTATATCTAGTCCAAATGGAAATAAAAATTATTTTGATAAACAATACATTTTATTAGATAATAAAACTGCATCAATTAATAATGGAAATGTATACAGAATAGAAGAAAATATTAAAATAGATTATGATTACTATAATAATCTTGCTAGTAGTTTTAAAAATCAATTTGTAGTTGATACTGATAGTTATTTAAAAGTATATTTAGAAATAGAAAAGAAAACAAAAGAAGGATCAAAATATGAATTAAATGATAAGAGTATTTCTTCTATTAATATACCTTTATCTCAAAGATCAGTTGAAATAAAATTTGATGTTCCTGATACTTCTGATGTAAAAGATATAGTAATAAGTGGTAAAGTAGATATTAATTTAGCAATGTTAATGTTATTAATATTATCATTAATAATAACTATAATAACATTTATATGTATTATTAAATTAATTATTATTAAATTACCTAGAAAAAGCAAATATGAAAAGAAACTTAAAAAAATATTAAGAGAATATGATCGTTTAATTGTAGAAACTACTACATTATTTGATGAAAATAGCAATATTATTAAAATAAATGATTTTAATGAATTATTAGATGTACGTGATAATTTAAAATTACCAATAATGTATTTTAATGTTTCAAAAGGTAAAAAGAGTTATTTCTATATTAAAAATAATGATGATATTTATTTATATGAATTAAATATATTAAAATTAGAAAAATAAAATTATTGGAATATTATGGCAAAAAAATTAGTAAAAATTACTAATTTTTTTTAGTTATTTTAAATAAAATCATGAACATAATAAAATTAGTATATGAGGTTAGTGCATATATTTGTATCTTATATACAGAATATGAAAGGAGAAGTTATGAAAAAGAATTTATTTATGGTAGCAACAGTTTTATTTACAAGTATATTATTTGCTACAAATTTATTTGCAGCTACTAAATTCGGTAAAGTAACAGATATTAACAATACAGATTCTGCTATTAAAACTGAACAACCTACTATTATAGGTAATGAAACTGCAAATGTAACAATTAAATATGATGCAGCTACATTAAAAATTTTAGCAGGTAATGGTGAGAGACCTGATAATTATGCATGGTTAGGTTTTCATATTGATAAACCAACTGAAGTTAGTGGAACACCAAAATATAAAGTAGGTAGTGAAGATCCTGAAGAATATACTGATGGGGATTATTATTTTGGTATTGATGAAGCTAAATTACTAGCTGCTGCTAAAACTGGAAAAAATGTAGAATATACTTATGAATTTGACTGGAATGGTGATGGAAGCTATGAACAAACTGTAACAGCAGTAGTAGTTCCATCAAAAATAACTTTAAATAATAAAACTGGAGAAACTATTTGGACTCCAGCTGAAGCATTAGAAAATGCTCCAGTAGAAACTGCACCTAAAACTGGTGATACTCTTCCAACAGCACTAATTGGTTTAGTATCTTTAGTAGTTGGTTCAGGCGTATATACATTAAAATTATTTAGAATATAGAAAATAGGAGTTAATTCCTATTTTCTTAATTTATAGGTGAAAAACATGGAAAAGAAAAAAATAATAACTTTAATAATATTTATAACTTCTATAATTATTTTAATTTTATATATGATATTTAATCATGTATCTATGCATCAACCAATTAATAATGAAGAAGAATATATAGATGAAATTATTGAATATCATAATGATATAGATCCAAAATTAATTGAATTAAAAGATTTATATAATAAAAATAAAGATTTATATGGATGGATTAAAATAGAAAATTCAGTTATTAATTATCCAGTTATGTATACTAAAGGAGAAGATTATTATTTATATAAAGATTTTTATAAAAAATATTATAAAGCAGGAAGTTTATTTGTTGATAAAAATAATAATGTAACTCCTAGAGATATTAATTTAATAATACATGGTCATAATATGAAAAATGGAACTATGTTTGGATATTTACCAAGATATAAGAAAGAAGACTATTATAAAGAACATAGTAAAATAACTTTTTATACTTTAGATACAAAAGAAGAATATGAAATAATATCAGTATTTGTATCTAAAATATATAATACATATGATGAAGATTATAGATATTATAAATTTTATAATACAGAAAATGAAGAAGAATATAATGAATTTATTGATTATATAAAAGAAAATTCATTATATGATATAGATAAAACAGCAAAATATCCAGATAAACTTATTACTTTATCAACATGTGATTATACTGAAGATAATGGTAGATTAGTTGTTGTTGGAAGAAAAGTAAATTAAATTATTTTGAAAAAAAATAATTTTTTTTTGAAATAAAAAGTGTTTTATAAATTAATGGCTAATTATATAAGTAGAGGAGGTGAAATATGAAAATAATATTTAAAATAATTATTTTATTAATATCATTTTGTTTTTGTAGAGTATATGCATATCAAGTTGAATATAGTGAATGGAGTGATGTTTATCCTAAAGGAAAATTGCCAATAGCGATACAAAGTGAAGAGAGATTTTTATGGTATAAAGATGAAATAGTTGATGTAGAATATTTAACTAAAGAAAATATTGGTGATAAGAAAGTAGATTATGAAGATTTTATTTATTCTGAAGAAAGTGAAAAATCATTAGAAAGACCAGAAGAATTAGAAGATAGACAAATATTTGAAAAACCAGAATATACAAATTATACTGAAAATGAAGTATATGGAATAAAAATTAATAATATTAATTTTAAAGATAATATTAAATTTTCAGAAATAGAAGTTATTAATAAAGAATCAAGTAAAAAAATAGATTCTACAATTGATGAAAAATATAATTCATTAATTAATGGTGATTTAAGTGATTTTATTGATTTAGATGGAGACATAAATGTTAAATTTAATACTAAGCAAGATCTTAATAATATTAAAGTAAAATTATATTATCAATGTGAATGTGAAAATGAAAATAGTTTATCATTTAATTATTTATCTAAAGATGATTATTCTATTTATAGTAAAGATTATACTTTAAATACATGTACTTTAGAAATTGATAATTCTTCTTTAGAAGAGCATTTAACTAAAACAACTAATTATTATACTTATATTGATAAGTTATATAAAACATATAATGTAAAAAGAGATGTAACAGAAGATTATTATACAAATTATGAAGGATATGAAAAGTTAGAATCATCTTCTAAAATGTTTTATAGATATATAACAAATGATAAAGTTTATATAAATGATAAAGGAGAAATTCAGGAAACTCTTGATTATTGTATAAAACATATGTGTACTGTATTAAATACAAACGTAGAAATACCAGAAGAAGAACTGGAAGAAGTACCAGAGGAGGAGCCAAAAGAAGAAATTATTAATCCTAAAACATTTGATAGTATTATATATTATGTATTATTACTTATTTTATCTTTTATATTAATTTTTATTTTATTTTTTAAATTAATTAAAAATAAGCCTAAAATGAATAATAAATCTAGTTTTGTCGAATCTGTTTAAATAATATTTAAAATGTTATATTATCTATTTATGAATACAGATATTGATTATAAAAGAAACATATTATATGTAAAATTGAAAGGAGTACTTGTAGGTAATAAAATAGAAAAGTTTGAATCTGAATTAATACCAATAATACTTGGATTAAATGCAAGATATGTGACTATTAATTTATCAGATATTGAACTTATTGATAAAAGAGGAATAAACTCTTTAATTAAAATATCAAATATTGTTAATAGATTTAAAGGTAAAGTAGTTTTATGTGATATGAATAATTATGTTAAAGATAATTTTAAACATAGTGACATATTTGATTATTGCTATAGATCTAAAAATGAAAAAACAAGTTTAGGAGTCTTTAAATTATGAATAATATGAATTTAGAAGAATTAAAACGTATAAAAGAATGTGAAGGAATTGTATATAAATTTGTAAACAAATATAAAAATTATTGTAATTTTGAAGATCTTTATCAAGCAG
Organism: uncultured Bacilli bacterium; assembly: GCA_947628985.1. Taxonomy (GTDB): domain Bacteria; phylum Bacillota_I; class Bacilli_A; order RF39; family UBA660; genus CAG-1000. The sequence goes on from CANRCA010000055.1 coordinate 6,533, forward strand.
GTTTAATAGGAGTTATTAAAGCAAGTAGAAAATATAAAAATAATGAAAATTGTAAATTTACTAGTTATGCTTTTAAATATATTTTAGGTGAAATAATAGATTATTTAAGAAAAGATAGAAATATAATAGTAAGTGATGAAATATATGATTTATATAAAAAGTATACTAAAACAAAAGATTTATTATATTTAAAAAATGAAAAAGAACCTTCTTTTGATGAAGTATGTTCTTTTATGGAAATAGATAAACAATATATGTTAAATATAATAGAAAGTATATCATTTGCTAAAAGTATTGATGATGATGAAAAACTATATAATGAATATGGTTATGATGATACTAATAATATAGATGATAAAATATTATTAAATAATGAATTAGAGTTATTAAATGATAATGATAGAAATTTAATAAACTATAGATATTATCAAGGATTTAGTCAAATGGAAACAGCTGAATTATTAGGATTATCTCAAGCAAAAGTATCAAGACAAGAAAAATTAATTTTAAATAGAATTAGAGATAAAATTTCTACTTAAAAAAAACATAAAAATTTAATTTTGCTTTTTATGTTTTTTTAATGATAAAAGATAACCTAATATTCCTAAAATAACTCCTATTAATAAGATAAATCGTAAATATGATTTTCTATCTACTACTGTTTTAATTTTATCTTTTGTTTCAAAACTATTTAATATATTTTTATATTCTAAATCATTATTTACATCTATATCTTTATCACTACTGTAAATAAGTGTAAAGATATAATTATTTGTAGTGTAAACATGACCGATTTGATAAGTATCACTTCCTGTTAATTCTTTTGTTGGATAATATAAACTATATCTTAATATAACATTATCATTTAGATTTACTTTTCCAATATCAGTAACATCAACTTTAATATTATATTCTTCAAAAGTTTCATTAAAAGAGTTTTCTAAATATTCTTTTTGTTTTTGAATATCTTCATCTGTAAATTTTGAAACATCATATTTTTTAGATTGATTACTATCAATAGTTACAGCAATATAATTATTATCTTTTGTCCATTTATAAGTATTATTATCAAGTATTTCTTCTTTATAACTAGAATCAATATCTATTTTAAAATATTCATTTTCATAAGCATTAATTCTGAATATAACTAGAAATAATAATAAACTTAAAATTATTTTTTTCATTTTAGTCACCTAGGTAATATTATAAATCAAAATTTATTTATTTTAAATAAAATATTTACTTTTAGTTAGATTAAGAATATAATAAAATTACAATTTTTATATAAAAAGGAAGTAAATAAATGAAAAAATTTATAAAAATATTTGTTATTATTTTTACAGTGTTAATATTAGTTGCATCAGCAGCTTACATAGATTATTTTATTTCTAAAACTAAAAATACTTATCCAAAAATTGCATTACTTAAACAATTAAATGATGATTTATTTGTATATAATTCAATTTTTTATAGAGTATGGTATTGTAAAACAAATAATACATATACAATTGGAAACTATAATGATAAAGATGCAGTATGTCCTAAAAATTATCAATATGAAAATGGATATTATACTAATAGTTTAGGTATTAAAATTTCTAAAAGAGATTTACAATTATTAACTAATAATGATACTTATACTCATGAAATGGTTGATAATATGAGTAGTGATTCTCAAGTAGAAAATGCTGTACATGTTGCATATAATTATGGAAAAATTAATTATAAAGAAATAGAAGATGAAAATTTATCTTCATCTTTAGAATATAAATTAATAATATTTCCTGAATTTGTAAAAGATGAAAAGGATAATTATAATTGGAAATATGATGAAAGTGAAGAAAATTATTATTGTTTAGATGATAGTCAAGATTTAACAAAAGTAGCAAAATATGAAAATAATGAATGTGGAGTTTTTGAAGAAATAAAAATGGATGAAAAATGGTGTGCTAATTATAAAAATTCTACTTTAGGATATGATACTAGTATTCTAAAATATTGTGAAGAATAAATATCATATATTGTTAAAAAAATCATATAATGATATAATTAATATGGTGGTGCGTCAGTTCGGCGTGTGATATATAGTTGGTGGAAAGCCAACATGGAAATCCCTAGCAAGGA
>CANRCA010000056.1 GCA_947628985.1 uncultured Bacilli bacterium
CATTTTTATTCATGTTTTTAGTATATCAAAAAAGAGTACCGATAGGTACTCATATGAAAAATTTATTTTTCATTTTTTTTGTATTAAATCACACATATGTGATGAATCTATATCTATATCATTTTCATTTTTAGTAATAATAAAATATCCTACACAAAAGTTTCCATATTTATCATGCTCTAAATCTCCTAAACTAATTGTACTAGAATTAAGTACTGTTTCTATACCTAAAATAGCAGTATCATTTTCATCAAATTCAAATAAATCTTTATTATTTTTATAAATTTCTCTAATATTTTCATCAAAACAATCATAGCAAATTTTTTCATAATCTTTATCATATAAACTATTTAAATAAAAATGTAATATGATACTACTAATAACTAAAACAATAAAAAATATAAATAAAAATAATTTAGTTTTATTCATTTTCATCACCTATATTAATAATAAAATGTAAATTAGTTTTAACATATGAAAATAGGAAAGTATCTCCTTTAGATTTATTATAAATATGAATATAATATCTTCCATTTTCTTTTATTAAATCTGTTATATCTTCTTTAAAACCACCTTCATAAATAGTTTTATTATCTTTTTGAATTAACATAGTTTTGTTTTTAGTATTAACAGGTTTATATTTATAAGTATCTAGTTCTAAATAAGAATAATCTTCTCTTACATTATATTTATTATATACTTCATACTCATTTATTTTTAAAATGATATTATTATCTCTTTTAATGTAATTAATTATTTCACTCTCATTTGATATTGATTTATTTAGTCCTTCTTCTTGATAATCTTTAAATATAAATTTTTTATATTCAGTGTCCATTCTAGCTACTATTTCTTGATTATTTATAGTTATTACAAATTTATTATGAACAAAATCTGTTGAAAAATAAGATAGCATTATTATAGCTACAATAAAACTTATAATTAAAACATTTTTAATTGAACTAAAAAGTCCAGGTAAATATTCATCATTTTTCATTTATACTCACAAGTTTATTTTAATATAAAAATATATAAAAGTAAATAAAACATATATTTCAAAAAAATTATGAATTTATTTATATTTATTGTATAATACATAATGTTAATATTTATTCTTTATGGAGTGATAGTATGTTAAAAGAAGTAAAAATAGAATTAACTAATAAATGTTCTAGAAATTGTAAACATTGTTCTAGTAATGCTACTAGTAGTATTAGTAATTTAAAAAAGTTGGATTATGAAGATGTATCTAGAATTATTAAAGAATCAAGTCTTATGGGAGTTGAGACTATTGTTTTTACTGGTGGCGAACCTTTAATGTATGATAAACTTCCTGAACTTATAAAATTAACTTCAAAATTAGGAATGAAATCAACTATTTATACTTTTGAATATAGAACAGATGAAGTATTAAATAAATATAGAGAATTAATTGATTTAGGATTAAATAAAATAGTTTATTCACTAGCTGACTCTTTATCTACTGAAGAAGATATTTCTATTTATGATAAAGAACAATTTTTTGATAAAGTATTTGATGGAAATAATGCTAGATTAGGATTTCATTATACAGTTTCAAAAGATTCTTTTTCTAAATTAGAAAGTGTAGTAATGGAAACTATTAATACTTTTAAATATAAAAAATATTTTGATAAAGTTAGTTTATTAAGATTTGTTCCACATGGAAAAGGAACAAATCATATGGATTTATCTAAAGAAGAATTATTAGCAATAAAGAATTTTTATTTAAATTTAAGTGATGAAGATAAAGATAAAATAAGATTAGGAACTCCTTGGAATATATTAGGAATAAAAAATACACCTTGTATTATTGCTGATGAAATAATGATAATTGGATTTGATTTTATAGCATATCCATGTGACTCAATAAAATATTTTACTAAGTTGGGTATTAGTGGAAATATAAAAGAAAATTCTTTAAGTGAACTATATAATTCAGAATATTTTAGTAATATAAGAAAATTTAATACTGATAATACATGTTCTTCTTGTGAAGAATATTCTATATGTAAAAGTGGTTGTATTGGTCAAAAAATAATTGCTAATTATAAAGAAGACGAAGATAAAGTATTAACATTAAAAAGATGTATTAATACAAGAGATCCAAAATGTATGAGGTAATTTATGATAAAAAGACAAGAAGTATATGATTTATATTGGTATTTTGCATATGAAAGACAAAATATATTTTGGAAAAAAATAAATGGAGAAGACACTCCATGGACTAATGATAAAATTTTACAAGAGTATAAATTTTGTAATAGTTATAGAGTTAATGATAGAGTAAGTCAATATTTATTAAAAAATGTTATATATAATGGTAAAAAATATTCAGATGAAGATATGCTATTTAGAATAATATTATTTAAACTATTTAATAAAGAATCTACTTGGGAATTATTATTAAATAATTTTGAAGATATAAATTTAAAAACATTTGATGTAAAAAAATATTCTAAAGTTTTAGAAAACGCTATTAAAAATGGAATTAAAATATATAATGATGCTTATATTAGTTGTGCTAATAAAGCATTTGGATATGATAGAAAACATGATAATCATTTAGCATTACTTAATAAAATGTTTATTGAAGATAAAATACAAGAAAGACTTGTTAAATGTAAAACTATGGAAGAAGCCTTTAATATTATCAAAAGTTATCCTTTAATTGGAAATTTTATGGCTTATCAATTAGTAACAGATATTAACTATAGTGAAGTTGTTAATTTTAAAGAAGATGAATTTACTGTTTCTGGTCCTGGATCACTTAGAGGAATAAAAAAATGTTTCATAGATAAAGGAAAAATGAGTAATGAAGATATTATTAAATATATGTATGAACATCAAGATAAAGAATTTAAAAGACTTAATTTAAATTTTAAAAGAATAGGTAATAGACCATTACAATTAATAGATTGTCAAAATATATTTTGTGAATTAGATAAATATTGTAGACAAGCTATGCCTGATTTAAAATCTAATAGAACAAGAATTAAAAAACATTATATACCAAAAAAAGATAAAATTGATTACATTTATCCACCAAAATGGAATATTAAAAATTAAAATGATATATAAAAAACTCACAAATGTGAGTTATTTTTATAGTGGGGCGAAATAAGGGAATCGAACCCTTACATAATGGGACCACAATCCACCGTGTTAACCATTTCACCAATTTCGCCATTTCAATTAAGTTCGCTATTAATATTAGCATAATTTAATTGGTTAGTCAATTGTTTTAGTATAAAAAAACAATATTTAGATAAACTATAAATAGTGATTTTATATGAAAAAATTAGATAAATATAATGAAAAAAGAAATTTTAATAAAACAAATGAACCTAATGGAAAAGTAAATAAAAAAAGAAGTAAAAAATTAAGATTTGTAGTTCAACATCATATAGCTAGAAAAGATCATTATGATTTAAGATTAGAATTTAATGGTGTATTAAAAAGTTGGGCTGTTCCAAAAGGGCCATCATATAATACTAAAGATAAAAGACTTGCAGTATTAGTAGAAGATCATCCATATGAATATAGAAATTTTGAAGGATGTATACCACAAGGTGAATATGGTGCTGGAACTGTTATGATTTGGGATGAAGGATATTTAGAATATATAAATGATATTCCAAATGATTTTAATATTAAATCAATTAAATTTATTTTAAAAGGTAAAAGACTTAAAGGTAAATGGACTTTAGTTCATTTTAAAGAAGATAATTGGCTTTTAATAAAAGAAAAAGATGAATATAATGAATTTAAAAATATTAAAAAATTAAATACAAGTATTAAAACTAATAGGACTATGCAAGAAATAAAAGAAGGTAAAAATAAAAAATTAAAAACATCTATTAAAGATGCTGTTATTGAAAATATTAAAATTACTAATCCAGATAAATTAATATTTAAAAATCCTAATATTACTAAATTAGATATAGCATATTATTATCATAAAGTTTCAAAAAGAATGATGCCATATATACAAAATAGAATAATTAGTACTATTAGATGTCCTGATGGAGTTAATGGTGATAAATTTTTTATGAAACATTTAAATAGTGAAAATGATGGTATAGGTAAAATAAAAATTAAAAATAAATCTAATAAAAAAGAAGACTACTATTATATTAAAGATAGTAGGGGTATTATTTCTGAAGTACAAATGAATAGTTTTGAATTTCATATATGGGGAAGTAATATAGATAAAATAAATAATCCAAATTATATGGTTTTTGATTTAGATCCAGATGAAAAATTAAATATTAAAAAATTAAGACGAGGTGTTAAAGATTTAAAAAGTATTTTAGATAAACTTGGTCTTAAATCATATTTAAAAACAAGTGGTGGAAAGGGATTTCATGTAGTTGTTCCTATTAAACAAAAAATGAATTATAGAAAATTTAGAAAAACTTCAAAACAAATAGTAGAGCTTCTAGAAGAAGAATATCCTGATTTATATACAAGTAATATGAGAAAAGCAAAAAGAAAAGGGAAAATTTTTATAGACTGGGTAAGAAATACAAAAGGTTCTACAAGTGTAGCACCATATTCAATTAGACTTAGAGATAAATGTAGTGTATCTATGCCAATATCATGGAAGGAATTAGATACTATTAAACCAAATGAAATAACTATGGAAGATGCAATAAATAGAATTAAAAAATCAGATCCATGGAAAACATTTTTTGACTAAAAAACATCGAAAACTCGATGTTTTAAATTATCTTTTTAACAAGTTTATATATTTCATTTTGAATATCATCTATACTTTTAAAATTATTATTTTCTTCACAATTAATAATATTCCATTTTAAATAATTAGATATAAATATTGCATTTTCATAAACTTTTTTCATAAATTCTAAATTACTTTCATGTATATCATTTTTAATTCCATCATTATTTTGTCTTTCATTTCTAAGTTTAGTAACTAAATCAAAATCAGCATTTAAGAATATTACAGCATCTGGTTTTTTAATACCTATTTTATTATATTCAAAATCAATAACATAATCTATAAATTTCTTTCTTTCACTCAAATTTTCTATTAAAGCAGATTGATAAATTAAACTTGATGTAGTATATCTATCTAATAAAATAACTTTACCATTTTCATATTCATTTTTTAAATAAGAATACCAAGTTACAGCTCTATCATGTGCATATAAACTATTTATAAAATATGGTGATAATTCATTAATATTTCCAAATTCTTTATTTAAATATCTTTCAACACCATTTGCTTCATTTGTATTATATGATGGAAAATGATGAGATACTACTTCAATATTATCTTTTTTTAAATTTTCAATTAATAAATTATATTGAGTAGTTTTTCCAATACCATCACAAGAACCCTCAATTACAATCAATTTTCCATTTTTCATATTATATTTTCCTTGTTAAATTAATACCTTCTTTAAAATGGCATGGTTCAGTACATTTACAATCATTAAATGTACATTTAGCTCCATGGGTATAATTTAAGATATTATCATATAAATAATTATTAGATTCTTCTAATGCTTTTTTATATTCTTCTAATGTTTTTTTAGTTTGTAACATTATTTCAAGTTGAGCAGCTGTACATAATCTTTCTTTACATTTTAATATGAAATTATCATAGTTACCCATTTCATAAATTTTAACTAATTCTCCTTGAGGATTTACGTTCTTAACAGAATTCATATCATTTAACCATTCATTTACTAAAACTGGTTCATCTTCAATAATTGGTGGAACAAAATATTCTTTTTCATCTAACATTTCTGCTTGATAATTTAAAGTTCTATGTCTTTGAGCTTGAGCAAGTTGTGCAAATGATCCTTTATAAAGAGTAGAGTATACATCACCATAATGTACTTCTTTTCTATCTAAATCTTTTGCAAATAATGAAAAATGTCTTTGTTTTTCATTTCTCATAAGTCTTTCATCTAAAACATTAAGTCTATCAAGTTCAGATAAAAACTCTTTCATTGAATTAGCTACTTTTGTTTCAAATTCATTTTTATTTTTATTATCTTCAATATAATTTTTCATCCAACTAGCAATATAATTTATTTGTCTTAAAGAAGTTGTATAAATCATTTGAGTTGGCATAAAAACAGTTATTAAATATCTTGCATTTTCTTGAGCTAATTTTTTAATTTTAGAATCATTATAAATATCTCCATATTTATCTTTTATTTTAGATTTAAATATTTCCATCCATTTATTATATAAGTCTACTTCCTTTTCAGTTATTTTTGAAATTTCATGTAAGTTATCTAAAACTGATACAGGTGCTTCAATAGGCGTATATCTTGCTGATTTTTCACTAGTAGTATATTGATTTTCATTATTAATAAACATTGCCAATATTTTAGGTAAATTTTGAATATTAAAAGAAATTGTTGTATGATCATATACACTATGATGACCATTATTAATTGTTAAATCAATTCTTCTTGATGTTTTTTCTTCAGGTTCATTTACTAAATGTGAAAATCCTTCTTTGTCATAACAAACTCCTGCGATTTTACCAGAAAGTTTAATTGCCTCATCTTTGTCAAAAGTTCCATTTGACTTTAAATAAATTGAGTTAGGCAAAATCTCAATTTTTAATTTTTTTTCTTCCATATTACCTCCCAAAAAAAGTTAATCCTTAAATATTCTTTAATTCCTAATATTTATATTAACACACAATTTTTTGAAATAAAATATTTTTTGACATTAATTTTATAAAAATTTGTTATACACAATTTTAACACAAATTTAACACATTAACTTGACTTAAATTATAAGCATATCATATAATATAAGTAGAAATTCAAATGGAAAAGAGGATTAAAAATGAATAAGAAATTAGTTGAAACTGTAACAGGTATTGTTTTAACATCAGGATTAGTTGCAACTGGAACATACGCTGTTGCTACAAAAAATGAAGCAAGTAATAATTATGCTGATGAAGTAAGTAATAATGAGATTTTAGAAAGTGATGATAAAATTATTGAAGTTGAACAAGAAGTAAAAGAGGCTGAAAATAAATTAGAAACTGCAAATAATGAAGCTAAAAAAGCAACTGAAAAAGTAGAAGCTACTAATAAAAAAGTTGAACAAGCTAAAACAGTAGTTACTGAAGCTAAAAATAAAGAAGAAGCTGCTAAAAAAGAAGTAGCAAAAGCAGAAGAAGCAAAAAAGGTTGCTGAAGCAGCATTAAAATCTGCAACTACTGAAGAAGCAAAAAAAGCAGCTCAAGCTAAAATCGAAGCTGCAGAAAAACAAGTTAAATTAGCATCTAAGGCAGAAGAAGAAGCAAAAGCAAAGGTAGAAGCAGCTAAACAAGAGGAAGCCAAAGCCGCGGAAGCTAAGAAAGCTGCGGATGAAGCTAAAAAGGCAGCAGAAGAAGCCGTTAAAAAAGCAACTGAAGCAAAACAAAAAGCTATAGAAGAAGCTAATAGAGTAAAGCAAGAAGAAGCAGCTAAGAAAGCCGCAGAAGAAGCTCAAAGAAAAGCAGCAGAAGCAAAAGCAAAAGCTGAAGCAGAAGCAAAAGCCGCAGAAGCTAAAAAACAAGAAGAGGCTGCAAAGAAAGCACAAGAAGATGCTGAATGGCAAAAGAAATGGCAAGATATATTAGATCGTGCTGCTCGTCAAGCAGAAGCAGATCAAAAAGCATATGAAGAACAAGTAGCTGCTAAAAAAGCAGAAGCAGATCAAAAGAAAGCTGAAAGATTAGCTAAAGAACAAGCAGAAAAAGAAGCTGCTGAAAAAGAAGCAGAAGAAAGAAGAAAAAGAGAATCTGAAGCAGAATTAAAAGCCGCAGAAGCTGCAAAAACTAAAAAGGCTGAAGAAGAAGCAGCTCAAAGAAAGGCAGCAGAAGAGGAAGCACAAAGAAAAGCCGAGGAAGAAGCTCAAAGAAGAGCAGAAGAAGATGCTAATGAAGCTAGAAATTTAGAAGCAAAACGTAAAGAAGGTTTAACTGATGAAGATCATGCTGATATTTGGTATGCTGAATTTGAATGTGATTTAAATCAATGTGAAGGATTTACTGATTCTTCTGGTAGAAAAGTTGGATACTTACTTGTAACTAGAAGAGGTTGTGTAGGACAAATTAATATGACTGCTCCAAGAGCTAAAAGTGGATATAGATTTGTATCTTGGGTAACTACTAAATCTACTAGAAGTGATGGACTTCCTACATACTTATATGTTGCTACTTATGAACCAATTGAAGAATAAATATTTAAATAATAAAAATAAAATGTAACCTACAAAACAGGTTACATTTTTACTTTGTCAACAGTCTGAAGATGGATAAAGCCTTATAATTAAAAAGAAAAAATCTCAATAATGTGAGATTTTGTTACAATCAATCTGGTGCAGGTGATGGGACTTGAACCCGTAAAGTATTGCTACCGTCAGATTTTGAGTCTGATGCGTTTACCAATTTCGCCACACCTGCATGTATAAGTATTATAGCATATTTTTAAATTTAATTCATAGTATTTATTAAAGAAATTTGTTATAATAAAAAATAGGTGGTGCGTCAGTTCGGTGTATGACATATAGTTGGTGGGAAGCCAACATGGTAATCCCTAGCAAGGAGCCATTA
>CANRCA010000057.1 GCA_947628985.1 uncultured Bacilli bacterium
TCTTCAACATATATATCATATCATATCTTTTCATATTTTTGTATTGTTTTATCACCTCATATCTAATACACAGCATATTTTTATATAATTATAATTCTTATTTTTTAGGAGTTAAATCTCCACACTTATTCTACACTAACCTTTTCAGCCATTTATAATGATTTTTATTATTTATGATTATCTTTTAGTCTTCTTTGATATGAATTTATTTTTTTATTATAAGATAAATACTCTTGTAATTCTTCATATGATGCATTGCAATACAAACAGGATACTATTAAAGTGTTAATTAAAAGAATTACAATTGAGAAATTAGCTATACCATTAGAACATTCAAATATATTTTTAACATTTTCTACAAATTGATCGTGATGAACAAGATAAACATAAGTGAAATAGGAATCAATAGCAATTCCTGGTAAACCTATTGATGAAAATGCAAATAAATCTTTTTTAGCATAATTTCTTAATTTCTTTAAATTATTTAAATAAAAATTTAATATAATATCTGTGTTTTCTATTTTATTTACTAAATTTTTTCTTTCTTCTATTGTTAAAAGTAAATCATTCTCTATACTTTCTATTAATTCTAATAATTGTTTTTGTTTCTCTTCTTCTGTAATTTCACTATTTAATATTAATTGTAAATTTTCTAAATATATATTATTCATAAAAAACCTCCTTAAATATGATTTATTATATATCAAAAATTATTTTTTGTAAATTTAAAACTTTTCAGCCATTTATAATGATTTTTATTATTTATGATTATCTTTTAGTCTTCTTTGATATGAATTTATTTTTTTATTATAAGATAAATACTTTTGAAATTCTTGAATTGATAAAACATCGAAACTAACAAATATACCTAGAGGAATAGTTATTAAATTTCCTAAGACAAAAGCAGATACATAAATATTAGGTAAATTTAAAGAATTTTTTATAACTTCCAATGTTTGTTCACAATTAGCGATACAATTATAATAAAAACAACACATAATTACAGTTCCTGGTAAACCAAGAATAGAACAAGCAATTAAAACTTTTTTAGTAAAATTTCTTAACTTCTTTAAATTATATAAATCAAGATTTAACATAATATTATTAGATGTAGTTTCTATTTGTTTTACTAAATTTTCTCTTTCTTTCGCTTCTAAAAGTAAATCATTCTCTATACTTTCTATTAATTCTAATAATTGTTTTTGTTTTTCTTCTTCTGTAATTTCACTATTTAATATTAATTGTAAATTTTCTAAATATATATCCATAAGTCCTCCTAAAATTGTAATTTATTATATATCAAAAATTATTTATTATAAAGTTAAAATTTCATATTTTTCATTTGTTTCATCATTTGTTTCATTTGACTAAATTGATTTAACAAACGATTTACATCTTCTACTTTTTGTCCACATCCTTTTGCTATTCTTACTTTTCTACTTGCTTTAATAATATCAGGATTTCTTCTTTCTTCTTTTGTCATTGATAAAACTATTGCTTCTGTTCTTGCCATTATTTTAGGATCAATATTTACATTATTTAATCCCATTTTTGATGCTCCTGGCATTAATTTTATTAAATTTTCAAGTGGTCCTAACTTTTTTATTTGTTTTGTTGTACTTAAGAAATCTTCTAAATCAAATTTACCTCTTTGCATTTTTTTTGCAGTATTTAACATTTCATCTTGATCAAGTTCTGCTTCTGTTCTTTCAATTATTGATAGTAAATCTCCCATACCAAGTATTCTATTTGCAATTCTTTCTGGATAAAATTCACTTATACCATCTAATTTTTCAGAGTCTCCTATTAACTTGATTGGTATATTTGTTAAATGTCTTAGTGATAAAGCAACTCCACCTTTAGTATCACCATCCATTTTAGTTAAAACACAACCAGTTAATTTTAATTTATCATTAAATCCAGTTATTACATTAATTGCATCTTGTCCCATCATAGCATCTATTACAAGTAATTCTTCATGAGGATTGATATTATTTTCAATTTCTACAAGTTCATCCATTAATTTTTCATCTATTTGAAGTCTACCTGCTGTATCTATAAGTATATAATCATATCCATTATTTTTAGCATACTCAATACCATTTTTAGCTATTTCTACAGGATTTCCTTTTCCTTCATCATAAACTTCTATATTAAGTTGTTTTCCAATACTTTTTAATTGATCAATTGCTGCTGGTCTATAAACATCACATGCGATGAAAATTGGTTTTTTATGATGTTTTTTTCTAACCATATTTCCAATTTTACCAATTGTAGTAGTTTTACCACCACCTTGAAGTCCAACTATCATAACAATAGTAGGATTTTTAGTTAATTCTAAAGGACTTGAATTTCCTCCAAGTAATTCTACTAATTCATCTTTTAAAATTTTTACAAACATGTCTCCCGGTTTAATACTCTTTCTTACTTCTTCTCCAAGAGCTTTTTCTTTAACATTATCTATAAATTCTTTTACTATTTTTATATTTACATCAGCTTCAAGTAAACAAAGTCTAATTTCTCTTACTATTTCACTAATATTATCTTCATTTATTACACCTTTTGATTTAATATTACTTACTACTTTTTGAAGCCTTTCACTTAAATTTTCAAACATAATTTGTCTCCTTGTATTTAATTATACCAAAATATGAAAAAAATTATAGTATTTTAGCTATAATTTACTTTTTCTTAAATAATTCACTATGACTACCAGTTTCAACTAATAACAATATTAATTCTTTTTATTATATTTATATATAAGTAACCAATCAGGTTCAATATGACATTCTCTACAGTTTTTATAATTTTTATTATTTATTAATCTGTGATCTCTATATTCAATTTCAAGTAATTCATCATTTGCTAACTTTTCAACTACATAAATTATTTTCTCTATATCTTTGCCTTGTTTTGCTACTTTTCTTAATTGTATATCAAATTTATTTAAAGTTTTAACTTTATAATAACAAGAAGAAATATTAATCTTCATCTTTTTCTTTTAATATATCCTCAAACATTTTTCTTACATTAGTATAACTTTTTAATTTAATTTTTCCGTTTTCATAATCTTCTAATTCTTTTAAAGCAGCTTTTAATTCATCACTTGGTTCTTCTCTTACTTCAAATGGTATACCTTTTTCACAAATTGCTCTTCTTAAAAACATGTTAATTGCTGTACTCATATTTAATCCTAAATTATCAAATATTTCAGTTGCTTCTTCTTTTACATGAGTTGGTACATTAACATTAATTATACTCATTGACTTTGCCATAATAACCTTCCTTTCTTAAATTGATTATATCATTTAATATATTTTTTATCAATATATATTTTTATATTATATACACATTATATACATAATATAATTTTTTATTCATAAAAAAAGTATCTAGTTTACACTAAATACTTTTATAATTAGTTTTCTAATGCTCCTTCAACAGTTTCTTCTTGTTTATCATCTGTTAAGAATTTTTCTTCTAATACTTCTGCAGCATCATCGTCTAATAATTCATTTTTTAACATAACTTCTATATTGTTATATTGTTTAGCTCCAGTTCCTGCAGGTATTAGTTTACCAAGAATAACATTTTCTTTTAAACCATTTAACATATCTACTTTACCACGAGTAGCAGCATCTGTTAAAATTCTTGTTGTTTCTTGGAATGATGCAGCTGATAAGAATGAATCTGTTTCTAAAGATGCTTTAGTAATACCAAGCATAACTGGTTTTCCAGTTGCTGGTACTCCACCTGCTAGAATTACTGGTTTATTAATTTCAGCAAATTCTCTTAGTGGAACACATAATCCTTCAATTAGATGAGTATCTCCTGGATCAACTACTCTAATCTTAGTAATCATTCTTCTAATAACTGTTTCAACATGTTTATCATTAACATCAACACCTTGACTCTTATAAACTTTTTGTATTTCTTTTAAGATATATTCTTGAACTGTAGTTGGGTCTGTTACAGCAAGTAATTCTTTTGGACTAATACTTCCTTCAGTTAATGCTTGTCCTGCAACTACTTTTTCACCTTTCTCTACTCTTAATTTAGCATTGTATTGGGTTACATGTTCACGAGTTTCAACATCATTAGTAATATATATTTTAAATCTACCATTTTTATCATCTGATATTTTAGTAATAGTACCATCTATTTCTGAAATAGTAGCTTTTGCTTTTGGTATTCTTGCTTCAAATAATTCTTCAACTCTTGGAAGACCTTGAGTAATATCTGCAGCTGATGCAACACCACCTGTGTGGAATGTACGCATTGTAAGTTGAGTACCTGGTTCACCAATTGATTGAGCAGCCATAATACCAGTTGCTTCACCAACTTCTACTAAGTTACCAGTAGCTAAGTTAATACCATAACATTTTTGACAAATACCATTTGGACATCTACAAGTTAGAACACTTCTAATTTCCATTTTAGTAATTCCAGCATCTACAATTTTATCTGCTATTCTTTCAGTAATTAATGCACCCTTATCAATTAAAACTTCTTTAGTTTCAGGATGTAATAATTTTTGATTTGAATATCTTCCTGTAATTCTATCTTTAAATGATTCAATTACAGCTCCACTCTTTTCATCAGTAAATGCTTCTACTTCAATACCTTGGATAGTTCCACAATCTTCTTCACGAACAATTATATCTTGTACTACATCAACAAGTCTTCTTGTTAAGTATCCAGCATCTGCTGTCTTTAAGGCAGTATCAGCTGTACCTTTTCTAGAACCGTGTGTTGATAAGAAGAATTCTTGAACATCTAATCCTTCACGGAATGATGCTAAAATTGGAATTTCTACTTGACCACCATCTGGTTTAGCCATAATACCTCTCATACCAGCAAGTTGTCCTAATTGGTTAGCAGAACCTCTGGCTCCAGAGTTTATAATCATTGAAAGTGGATTTTCAACATCTTCTTTTAAGATATCTCCTAATTTTGCTTGAACATTATTAGTAGCATCTGTCCATAATTTAATAACTTTATTATGTCTTTCATCATCTGTTATAAGTCCACGTTTGAATTGTTTATTTATTTTTTCAATAGTAGCATTAGTTTCAGCAATTACTGCATCTTTTTCATGATTAATTGGAATATCTGAAAGTGAAATAGTAATACCCGATTTTGTACTATATTTAAATCCTAAATCTTTTAATTTATCTAAGAAAATTGAAGTTTCAGTAGTCTTATATCTTTTAAATATTTGAGCTATTATTTTTCCTAAATCTTTTTTAACTAAAGCAGGAACAATAGGCATTTTAGCAACTTCTTCTCTTAAATTTTTACCTCTTTCAATAAAGAATTTATCAGGAGTCATAAACTCAATGTTTTCTTTACTTCCTTCATTCATATATGGATAAGTATCTGGGAAAATTTCATTAAATATAATTTTTCCAGCAGTTGTAACTAAATATTTTTCTTTTTGTTCATCTGTCCATATTTTATGTTTAAATTCTTTAGCTGGGATACAAATTCTTGTATGAAGTGTTATTTCTCTTCTTTCATAAGCCATTAATGCTTCATTAGCATCTTTATATGCTTTACCTTCATTTTCTTCTCCTGGAAGTTCTAAAGTTAAATAATAGTTTCCAAGAACCATATCTTGTGATGGTGTAACAATTGGTTTTCCATCTTTAGGGTCTAAAATATTATTAGCACCTAACATTAGAAGTCTTGCTTCTGCTTGAGCTTCTTCACTGATTGGGATGTGAATAGCCATTTGGTCACCATCAAAGTCTGCATTAAATCCACCACAAACTAATGGGTGTAATCTAAGTGCTTTTCCACCAACTAATACTGGTTCAAATGCTTGAATTGAAAGTCTATGTAGTGTTGGAGCACGGTTTAATAATACTGGATGTTCACGAATAACATCTTCAACTACATCCCATACTCTTTCATCTTGAGCATCTATAATTTTTTTAGCTGCTTTAATGTTGTGTGCTATACCTCTTTCAACTAATTGTTGCATTACATATGGTTTAAATAATTCTAATGCCATATCTTTTGGTACACCACATTGATACATTTTTAAACTTGGTCCTACTACGATAACAGAACGACCACTATAGTCAACTCTCTTACCTAATAAGTTTTGTCTAAATCTACCTTGTTTACCTTTTAACATTGAAGAAAGTGATTTTAATGGTCTATTTCCTACACCAGATACACTTCTTCCACGTCTACCATTATCAATTAAAGCATCTACTGCTTCTTGAAGCATACGTTTTTCATTTTGTACAATTATTGTTGGTGCTTCTAATTCTAATAATTTTTTAAGACGATTATTTCTATTAATAATTCTTCTATATAAATCATTTAAATCACTAGTTGCAAATCTTCCACCTGGAAGTTGAATCATAGGTCTTAAATCTGGTGGAATAACTGGTAATACATCTAGAATCATCCATTCTGGTCTGTTACCACTTTCTTTAAATGCATTTAAACAATCTAATCTTTTAATTAATCTTAATTTCTTTTGACCTTGAGATTTTTCAACTTCTTTTTTAAGATCTTCTATTTCTTTATCAAGATCAACTTCTGTTAATAATTGTTTAATTGCTTCTGCACCCATTCCAACTTTGAATCCATCACCATATTTTTCATAATAAGCTCTGTATTCTTTGTCAGATAATGTTTGCTTTTTAGCAAGAGGTGCAATTCCTGGATCTAATACTATATAACTTACAAAATATAATACTTCTTCTAATTCTCTTGGACTAATATCTAAAACTAGACCAATTTTAGGAGGTACACCTTTTGCATACCAAATGTGGCTAACAGGACTAGCAAGTTCAATATGTCCCATTCTTTCTCTTCTTACTTTTGCTCTTGTAA
This sequence comes from uncultured Bacilli bacterium, assembly GCA_947628985.1. GTDB lineage: Bacteria > Bacillota_I > Bacilli_A > RF39 > UBA660 > CAG-1000. The sequence goes on from CANRCA010000057.1 coordinate 6,853, forward strand.
CTTCTACACCACATCTATCACAAACTACATTTTTATATCTAAGTCTTTTATACTTTTTACAAGCACATTCAAAATCTTTTGTAGGACCGAAAATCTTTTCACAGAAAAGTCCATCTCTTTCAGGGTTTAAAGTTCTATAATTGATTGTTTCAGGCTTTTTAACTTCTCCATAAGACCATTCACGAATTTTATCTGGAGATGCTATTCCTATACGAATTCCTTCAAAATCATTAACTTCCATCATTATTCTTCACCCCTCTCATAGTCATCTTCACTATAATCATCAAGTCCATATTCTTCTTCATATTCTAAATCTTCTTCAGTTGGTTCTGTATCAAAGTCATCATCTTCTTCGTCTTCTTCATCTACCACATCTTCATAACCTTCTTCGCTTTCAGGTTCATTTTCTAGTGGTGCGTCTTCTTGTTTTCCTATTTCTTCTATTGAAACTGGAATATCGTTTTTATCTTCTTCTTGTTCTAGTTCTTTGATATCTTTTAAAGTACCATCTTTAGATATAATTTGAATATCAAGTCCTAATGCTTGGAATTCTTTTATTAATACTCTAAAGCTTTCTGGAACTCCTGGTGCTGGAATTGGTTTACCTTTAACTAGTGCTTCATATACTCTTACTCTTCCAACTACATCATCTGATTTAATTGTAATAACTTCTTGTAAGATATGAGCAGCACCATAAGCATATAATGCCCAAACTTCCATTTCTCCAAATCTTTGACCACCAAATTGAGCTTTTCCTCCAAGTGGTTGTTGTGTAACTAAACTATATGGTCCTGTTGCACGAGCATGAATCTTATCATCAACCATGTGAACAAGTCTTATCATATACATGACACCAACAGAAACTCTCTTATCAAATTTTTCACCAGTACGTCCATCATATAACCATGTTTTGTAATCTGGATCAAGTCCTGCTTCTTTTGTTTCTTCTTGAATATCTTCTTCAGTTGCACTATTGAATATTGGAGTTGCATAATGTACACCTAATTTTTTACCAGCCATACCTAAGTGTAATTCTAGTATTTGTCCTAAATTCATACGAGATGGAACACCTAGTGGGTTTAAAATAACATCTACTGGAGTACCATCTGGTAAATATGGCATATCTTCTTCTGGTAAAATTAATGAACATACACCTTTATTACCATGACGTCCAGCCATTTTGTCTCCAACTTGAATTTTTCTCTTCTTAATTATATATACTCTTACTACTTTTGAAACACCTGGTGGAAGTTCATCATCATTTTCTTTAGAGAATATTTGTACATCATGTACAATACCAGCACATCCATGTGAAACTCTTAATGATGTATCTCTAACTTCTCTTGTCTTTTCACCAAATATTGCATGTAATAATTTTTCTTCACTTGATAATTCTTGCATTCCTTTTGGAGTAACTTTTCCAACAAGAATATCATT
>CANRCA010000058.1 GCA_947628985.1 uncultured Bacilli bacterium
CGTATACGAGAACCGTACGTACAGTGGTGTGAGAGGGACGAAATAATTTTAATTAAATTATTTCTCTCTACTCGATTGAAAATAATTCCGCTAGAAATGGTCCTACTATATTATTAGTATAAATCACTATAAGAGCACCTATTAATAAAAATGGTCCAAATGGTATAATACCTTCTTTATTCTTTTTAATAGTTATAATTGAAAATATAAGCCCTACTACTGAAGCATAAAATAATGATACAAAACTATTAAATAATCCTAATGAAAGACCAATTACTGCCATTAATTTAATATCTCCATCTCCTAAAGATTCTCTATTAAACATAGAATTTCCTAATATCTTAATACCAAACATTACTAAAAATAATATAACTGCACTAGCTACTCTTGTAATAATTTCACTTGAATCTAAAAATATAAAATATGATAGTAGAATTAACATTGCAGAAATAATAATAACTCTATCTGATATATAATAATATTTAAAATCACTTACTATAGTTACTATTAATACACAAGATATAATAGTAGACACAAAAAATTCTAAATTAAATTTAAATAATATATAATTAAGAGCAAAAAGTACAAATCCTAAAACTTCACATATAAAATAGATTACACCTATTTTTTCTTTACAATAAGCACATCTTCCTCTTTGTACTATATATGATATTATAGGTATATTCATATACCATTTTAATGGTTTTTTACATGAAGAGCAAAAACTACTTGGATAAGTAGTTTTTATTTTATTTGGTATTCTATACCCCATACAGCCAAGAAAACTTCCTATGACTGAACCTAATATAGCTAAATATATTGTAATAATAATTTCCATAAATACCCCCTTAACTATTCTATTTGAATAGTTTCATATAATCCAAACATTGGTATTAATACTGATACTAAGATAAATCCTACAATAACAGCAAGTGTTACTATCATTACTGGTTCTATAAATGTCTTAATTAAGTTAACTGATTGTCTTTCTAATTTTTGATAATAATCTGCTACTTTTTCTAACATTTCTGCAAGTTCACCAGTTGATTCACCAGTTACAATCATGAAATATGCTACATCTGGTATAGCCCAGTGATCTTTAAATGTATCACTCATCTTTTCACCTTTAATTAAGTTATCTATTGTTCGTGTCATTACATCTTTATAAATTTCATTATTTGTTATTTTAGCAAGAATTTCTATACTATCAGAAAGTAAAATATTATTCTTTTGTAATGTTGAGAAAGTTCTTGCAAATAATGACATTTCTTTATAAATAATAATCTTTCCTATTACTGGTATATGCATAAATAATTTTTGCATCATTACTCTAAATGCTTTAATATTTTTATATAAGTAAATATATAGAGCAATTATTGTAACTAAACCAATTATTAAATATAAATATTTAGTTTTTAAGAATGCTGATATATTTAAACATATTTGTGTAATGATATTTATTTCTGCATCCATTGATTCATATACAGCTACAAATTGTGGAACTATATATGTAAGCATAAATATTACTATTGCAATTGCAAATACAAATACTATTGCTGGGTATGATATAGCACTAATAATAGCTCTTTTTGTATCTTCTACTTCTTGATAATAATCAGCCATTTCATCTAATGTACTTTCTATATTACCAACCATTTCAGCAGATTTTACCATATTTGTAAGTAATGGTGGAAATGAATTTCCTTGTCTTTTTAAAGCTTCTGAAAATGGTTGTCCCATTGTAAGTTCATAAATAAGTGATTCATAAATTGGTCTATATTTTTTTCTCTTATCTTGTTGTGATAATACTTTAACTGAATCTGTTAAAGGAATACCTGCTTTAATATATGTTGATAATTGTGTTAACCAGAATATTAAATCCTTAGTTTTCATTTTTGTTCTAAATGCACTTGTTTCACCATGTAAAAATGTTATTAATTTACTTGAGGTTATTTCATAAACTATCATTTTTTCATCTGTCAGATATGAAAAAACATCCATTTTTGAAAATGCAGGGAAATATCCTTTAACAATTTTTCCTTCTGTATTTCTTGCTAAATATCTATAAGTAACTTTAATAGGGTTTTTAAGTGTATCTTCACTATTAGGATCTATACTAATAGGTTTCAATTTTGCTTCTTTTTTTCTTCTTGCTTCTTTTACAAAGGATAAATTTTCCCATTTGCTATTAATATATTCTGATAATCTTTGAAATGCTGTTTTTCCAGCAGTTCTTTGCCTATAACTATCAACATAAGCTTGTTTAACATTTTTCAAATGATCATATTGTTTTTTAAAGAAATTATATATTGACATTGGAATACTTATAAATATAGATGAAAATATAAAAGTTACTGCATCTTTAACACTTGTAAATAATATACCTATTTCATTAACTACAAGTAAAATTCCTTTTCTCCATATAAATATAAATAAATTTCTAAAAAAAGTACTAATTTTACCTGAGCCATACTTAAAATAACTTATAGTTTTCATTACAACAAAAACTATGAAATCAAATAGTCCATATATACCAATAAATATACTTTTTAATAAGCCAAAAAATTCTGAAAAAACAAAATTAATAGCATCAATTAAAGATAAATGTTTTTCTTGCTTAACTTTTTGAGGTTTGACTTTCTTTTCTTTAACCTTCTTTTCTTTTGTTTTTTTATCTTCTTTAGATTTTGTAATTTTAACTTTTTTTTCTTTAATTTTCTTTTCTTTTTTTGCCATAACAAAATCTTCCTTCTTATTCTATATAAAAGATTATAACATATTAATTAAAAAATAAAAATACATTTTTAAACTTTTTTTTAAAAATTCATATAATATTATAGGTGAATGTAATGAATACTAACTTTTTAAGTATATTTAAAAATATAAAAATATCTTCAATCGCAGGTTCTTTAAATAAAACATTAAATGTTGTTAGAAAATCAATACCAGTTTATAAAGAAATAAGACCATATGTAAATCATGAAAAATCAATATTTAAAAAAACAGAAGATGAAAATGTAAATGAAATAAAAGAAAGTAAACCATTAAAATCAAACAACAACAATAACAATGATTATAATGATTCACTTACTTTTTTCCAATAATTATTCTTCGATTTGATCAGTACTTAATATAGTTAAGAATGCTTCTTGAGGAATAGATACACTTCCTACTTGTTTCATTCTCTTTTTACCTTCTTTTTGTTTTTCTAAAAGTTTTCTTTTACGAGAAACATCTCCTCCATAACATTTAGCAAGTACATTCTTTTTCATAGCAGATATATCTTCACGTGCTATTACTTTAGATCCAATAGTTGCTTGTATTGGTACTTGAAACATTTGTCTTGGAATTATTTTCTTTAAGTTTTTACATATAACACTTCCTCTTTTGTATGCAAAATCTTTATGTACTATTATACTTAAAGCATCAACTATTTCTCCATTTAATAGTATATCCATTTTTACAAGTTTACTTTCTCTATTACCAATAAATTCATAATCAAATGAAGCATATCCTTTAGTATAACTTTTTATTTTATCAAAAAAGTCATAAACTATTTCAGATAAAGGAAGCTCATAAACAATATTTACTCTATTTTCATCAATATAACTCATATTTTTATATATTCCTCTTTTATCTTGACAAAGTCCCATTATATCTCCAACATAAGAAGATGGAACATAAATATTTGCTTTTACATAAGGTTCTAATATTTTGGATATTTTAGTTTGATCTGGCATTTTTGATGGTGAATCTATAAATATACTACTTCCATCACTTAATACTATTTCATAAACAACTGATGGACTAGTAGCAATTATATCTATTCCAAATTCTCTTTCAATTCTTTCTTCTATTATTTCCATGTGTAAAAGTCCTAAAAATCCACATCTAAAACCAAATCCTAATGCTACTGATGTTTCTGGTTCAAATGTTAGGGATGCATCACTTAATTTTAATTTTAATAATGCTTCTTTTAAACTGTTATATTTAGAACTATCAATTGGATATATTCCTGAATATACCATAGGTTTCATTGGTTTATATCCTTCTAATGCTTCTACATTTTCACCATCTATGCATATAGTATCTCCTACTTCAACTTCGGTAATACTTTTAATTGATGCACTTAAAAATCCTACTTCTCCACTTTCTAATTTATCTTTTTTTATTTCATGAGGAGTATGCTTAAATAATTCTAATACTTCATATACTACATTAGAATTTATAAATCTTATCTTATCTCCTATTTTAACACTACCATCTTTAATTCTAACTAGTACAACTACTCCTTTGTATGGATCAAAATAACTATCAAAAATTAAAGCTCTTAGTTTATTTGAATTACTTGTAGGACTTGGAACTTTTTCAATTACTGCATCTAATAATTTGTCTACACCTTCTCCTGTTTTACCACTACAAAGTATTATTTCATCTTTTTCAAATCCAATAGTGTTTACAAGTTCATTTGTAACCTTTTCTATATTTGCATTAGGTAAATCTATTTTATTTATAACAGGAATTATTTTAAGATTAGCATCTAGTGCTAAATATAAATTAGCAAGTGTTTGTGCTTCAATACCTTGTGTTGCATCTACTACTAATATAGCTCCTTCACATGCAGCTAGACTACGAGATACTTCATAACTAAAATCTACATGTCCTGGAGTATCTATTAAATGAAGTAAATATCCTTTATAATGAAGTTCTACTGCATTTAATTTAATGGTAATTCCTCTTTCACGTTCAAGATCCATAGAATCAAGTATTTGTTCTTTTTTTTCTCTTTCACTTACTGCACCACAAACATCAAGTATTCTATCAGCAAGAGTACTTTTACCATGATCTATATGCGCTATTATACAAAAATTTTTAATTTTTTCTTTTTCCATAAGTAGAATTTTAACACAAAAAAATAGTTTTTTAAACTATTTCTCTATATTTAATAAATTTTTTTAATTTGAATAAATTGAAATGTTATTGCACCACCAACCATCATCATTATATTTAACTTTATTATAACCAACTCCACCACCACTAGATTCAGCAATTACATAAGATTTATTTGCCTCATCTAATCTAATAATTATAGCGACATGACCAGTTGTATATATTGGATCTCCAATTTTACATTGTGCATAATTTTTATTTAAATTAAAATTATGTCTAGTACCTCCATTATAAGAAGCACTTGTATTTTGCATTGCTTGAATAACTACCCATTGAGCAAATCCACTACAATCAAATCCATACCATCTCATATAATTCCAACAAGTAGCTCCATCATTATTAAAATTTTTTGCATAATCATTACAATCTCTTGCATATCGTGTAGGACTTAATGGACTTCCCCAATTAGGATTAATACCTAATTGAGCATATTTTCCCCACCATTCATATTTAATTTTATAACCATAACTTGATAATGTATCTATTAATGTTGTAGCAGCAGCAACTGCAGCCTGTCGAGTACCAACCTTAGCTTTTACTACAGATGATTTAATTTTACTATTTATTTCTTCTACACTAGAACCATGTTGTTTTAAATAATCTGCTATATTATTTCCACTCACATTATTTTCTACTGATCCTGATCCTAAACTTGGAGTAGGAGGAGTTAAAGCTTCTTTTAAATTTTCTAATTTTTCTAATAAACTACTTTTAGAGTTACCATCAGGAAGCTTATTAGCAAATGCTAAGGCTTCATCATATTTTTCTTGAGTTATTGTATTTTCAGAATAATTCATAATTTCTTCAATCTTACTAATTTTTGATTCTGTTTCTTTTATTTTATTTAATAATTCTTCTTTTTGACTTTCATCTGATAATTTATTTATTTTTGATTTAGCAATTGATAAATCACCTCTATTTAAAGAACTATTTGCTTTTTCAATATAAACATTTACTTCGTCATACTTTGCTTGTTTTATTCCTTCAATAGTTGCATTATTTAAACAACCAATATATCCTTTTGAACCAGTAATACTTGTAATTATATTTACGAATGTAGGTATTAAAAACACTAATATTGCAGCAACAATTTTTGGAATTGATTTTTTTAAAATTTCGTTTATTTCTGCAGACATTACACCTTGAGCAAAACTAATAGATAAACTAACTATTAAAATTATAGGAACTATTATACATATCGCTCTTATTATTATTTTTATAATATATAATATTTGTAAAACACTTGAATTACTACAAACAGATAATATCATACTTCTACTTCATCCTCTTTCTATTTAGTTTAATAAATTATTATTTTCAATCTCTTCATTAATTGATTCATTAATTTCTTTTGGTTTATATTCTGCATCAAAATCTAAATTAGCTACAAAATATGTATTTTGTACTTCATTTGGAGTATTTTCATCAAGCCAAGTCCATAAACAATAAGTTTTATCTATATTTGGTTCTAAAATTTCATCAGTTAATATTACATTATCAATTAAATTACCATAAGTATTAATGATAACATTTTCTCTATCAATTCCATTATCACAATTACTTATACCAACTCTTATATTATTTGAGTATAATTCAGTAATACTTTTATATTCTTCCATATTACTAATTGGTTTATAATCTTTATCTTCATTTAATTTAATTGTTAAATATGATTTTAATGAACCAGTATTTTTAATATTAAAAATATATGGATTTGATTTTAATGCTTCATAATTTGATTCATATGGATATATACTTTCAATTACACTTTCACCATTTACTTTTTTAGTACCGATTACTTGTCCAAAATTAGAATAATTTTTATTACAATTTTCATCTACACAAAAAGTAATTTCTAAATCTTTAATATTTATTGTATTATCTTCTCCTTCATCAATAGATAAAAAATATGAATAAGATACACCAATAAATAAAGTAAGTAAAAGTATAACAAATATAATTAAAGTTATCAATTCTTTTTTTATTATTTTATCAATATACATATTATCTCCATATCTTTCTATACATAATATATCATAATTTATTATATATTACAAATGAAAAAAATGAAGAATTTTGTCTTCATTAAATTCATTATTTATCTAAATGAACATCTATTTGTTTATAAGGTATTTCTATTTTATTTTTATCAAATTCTTTCTTAATACTTTCCATTAAATCAAAATACACACTCCAATAATTTTCTGTTTTAGTCCATACTCTTAATGTAAATATTAAAGCAGAATCAGCATGAGTTTTAAGTCTAATTAATTTTTCTTCTTCTTGTAATATTAATTCATGATTATCTATTATTTTATTAATAACTTTTTTTACTTTTTCTATATCAGTATTATATGAAACAGATATTTCTAAATCTACTCTTCTATTTTTATTATATGAAAAGTTTACTATGTTTGAATTTGATAAATTTCCATTTGGAAGTTGAATTACTTTATTATCAATAGTTGTTATAGTTGTATAAAACATTGTAATTGATTTTACAGTTCCCTCTAAACCTTGTGTTTGAATATAATCTCCTACTTTAAATGGTTTAAAGATAAGAATCATTAGTCCACCTGCTATATTAGATAGTCCTCCTTGTAAAGCAAGACCAATTGCTACAGCACAAGAACCTACTATTGTAACTAATGATGCCATTGGAACACCAATTATTGAAAGAACAATTACAATTAATAATATTTTTAATGATATTATTATAAAACTAATAACAAATCCCTTAGCACTTGCATCAAGTGCTTTAAATTTATGCTCTTTCTTTAATGTTCTTTCAAGTAAACTAATTAATCTAAATCCAATTACTAAAACAATTAATGATACTAATAATTTTATAAGTAAATTACTACCACTTTCAATTAATTTTTCTAATACTTTTTCCATATTTATTTACCTCACTATAAATAAATATTATCACAAAATTATTTTATTTACAATCAAGTTATGGATAACTAATTTATAATTGTTATTCTTGCATATCCATTACCTGTATGTCCTGTTTCATTTCCACCAGATGGTGCTGGCATACTTGCATTTCCTGCTATCATTTGTGTATTTGTAAATATTTTTCCACTATAATGATTTGGTGAATCAGTATGTATTATACTACTTTCTGTTGAAGATGACGTTATAGCTTTACATCCAGGATGACCTGATATAAATGATGAACCTCCACCTGAACCTGCATGTGC
>CANRCA010000059.1 GCA_947628985.1 uncultured Bacilli bacterium
TATATAAATGAACACTATCAAGAATTAATGGATGAATTTAATAGAGTAGTAAATATTGTTAATTCATATTTGAAAAAGGAGGAAAAATGAAAAAGACAATTTTAGTAGCAGATGATTCAATGATAATTAGAAACATTATTGAAAACACAGTATCTGATGAATATATTGTTCTAAAAGCTACAAATGGAAAGGAAGCAATTGATTTAATTAATCAACATAAAGATGAAATTTCTTGTTTACTTTTAGATTTAAAAATGCCAGAATTTGATGGATTTGTAGTATTAGATTATTTTAAAATGAATGATTTATTTAAAAAATATCCTGTTTCTATTATATCTGGTGATAATACAAAAGAAACAATTGAAAAGGCATTCACATATGATATAGTTGATATGTTAAATAAGCCATTCTCTGCTGATAATATTAAAAATATTATTAATAAAATGATTAGTCAAAAAGATTCTACAATTTAGTAGAATTTTTTTATATTTTGTTGGTAAAATAAATAAGTTATATGATACAATTTATATATGCAAAGTTATATTTTAGGAAATATTAAAAGAATTATATTTGAAAGTGATACAGGACCATATAAAGTTGGTATTTTTAAAGTTAAAGAAACTAATGATGAAGAGTATAAAGAATATGTAAATAAAGTGATTGGATTTACAGGTTCTTTTAATGAAATTAATTTTGAAGTTGATTACAAATTTTATGGTAAAATGGTTAATCATCCAAAATATGGTATTCAATTTAATGTAGAAACTTATGAAATAACAGTTCCAACTGATGTAGATAGTTTAATAATATATTTAAGTAGTGGTTTATTTAAAGGAATAGGTGTAACTTTAGCTAAGAAAATAGTTGATAAATATAAAACAGATACTATTAATATTATTAAAAATGATTATGAAAAATTATTATTAATAAAAGGTATGACTGATAAAAAAGCTAAAATGTTACATGATAAAATTGTTGAAAATGAAATTATTCAAGATTTAGTTATTAAATTAAATACAATAGGTTTTAATGTAAAAGAAGCACTTGATTTAATAAGTTTTTATGGTTTATCACTAATGAGTATTATAGAAGAAAATATATATAAATTAAATGATATTATTTCATTTGATAAATTAGATTTAATATATTTAAAAGATCATGATGAATTAAGTAAAATTAGAATTAAAGCATTAATAGAGCATGTTATAAATTTAATGTGTTATGAGTCAGGTGATACATTAATAGAAAAAGAAGAATTATTTTTAAGATTAAAAAAATACTTTAAATCAACATTTACAATTGATATATTTATTAGTCATATAAATGAATTATTAGATGAAAAAAGATTATTTGAATTAAATAATTTAGTTACACTTATGAATTTTTATAAAACTGAAAAATTTATATATACAGAAATTAATAGAATAAATAATCTTAGAAATATAATTGGTGAAGAAAAATTAAATAATTTTATATCTATATATGAAAAAGAAAATAAAATTACATTTAATCAAGAACAAATTGATGCGATAAAAGGATCAATTATAAATAATTTTTATATTATAACTGGAGGACCTGGTACTGGAAAAACTACAATTATTAAAGCAATTGTTGATTACTTTTTAGATGTAGGAAAAGTTAAAGAAAATGATATTGCTCTTTTAGCTCCAACTGGAAGAAGTGCTAAAAGGATGAGTGAAAGTGTTAATTTAAATGCAAGTACAATACATAAATTTTTAAAATGGAATAAAGAAACATCTAAATTTCAAATTGATGAATATAATAAAACTCATGAAAAAATAATTATTGTAGATGAAGCAAGCATGATTGATATATTTTTATTTTCATCTTTATTAAAAGGTATTAAACTTAATGCAAAATTAATATTAATAGGAGATGCTAATCAATTACCTTCAATAGGACCAGGAGATGTATTAAATGATTTATTACATTTAAATAATATTAAATGTAAAAGTTTAAATGTAATATATCGTGTTAAAAAAGGAAGTAATATTTCATTTTTAGCAGATGATATTAAAAATAAAAAATTATTTGATAAAATAGAAAATTATGATGATTTTAAATTTATTGAAAGTAATGATGATAATATTTCAATCTATTTAAAAAATATATGTGAGAATTTTAAAAAGTCTAAAATTAACATAGATAATTTTCAAATATTAGTTCCTATGTATAAAGGTCAAAATGGAATAGATAATTTAAATATAATGTTATCTGATATATTTAATCCAAAAGAAGAAAAATATCAAATAGGTGATAAATTTTATAAAGAAAAAGATAAAGTTATACAACTTGTAAATGATATAGACAATAATGTATTTAATGGAGATATTGGTTATATAAAAGAAATAAGAAAAGAAAATAATAAAACTATAATAACAATAGACTATATGGGAAATTTAGTTCAATATACAAATGGTGAATTTGATAAGTTTAATTTAGCTTATGCAATTAGCATTCATAAATCACAAGGAAGTGAATATGATAATGTTGTAATAATACTTGCAAGAAGCTTTAGAAGAATGTTTTATAATAAATTAATATACACTGCTGTTACAAGAGCTAAATCATCACTATATATAATAGGTTCATTAGATTCATTTAATCAATCTATTAAAACATTATATGCAGATAATAGAAATACTTATTTAAAACATGTATAATTTTAATAAATCATCAAATACTAATAATATTAAAGGATGGTGATATTATTAGAACTTTAGAAAAAATGATAGCTTTTGCAGGTGGTGTTGGCATAGGACTAGCCTATAAAAAATATGAAAAAGAAATAAGTAAGTATATGAAAAAAGCATCAAAAAAAATGGAAAATTAAATAGTTCTGTAAAATGAACTATTTTTTTTATAAAAAATGTGATATTATTTAATAAGGAGAGTAGATATTATGCATAAGGAAGAAGAAAGTCCTACAAGAAAAGTTAGTACTAGAAAATTAAATCAACTTTTAAATGTAGGAAACAAAATTGCTAAAATATTATATGTACTATTTATTATATTACTTATATATGTTTTAACATTAATATTTAGAGAGTGGAACATACTTGGATTTATAGGAAAAATCGTATCAGTTATATCTCCTTTATTTATTGGTTGGTTTATAGCATGGTTATTAAATCCACTTGTTAAAAAACTTACTGATAAAGGAATTAGAAAAGGTTTATCCGTTGTTGTTGCATATTTTGTTTTATTACTTGTAATTGGATTAATTTTAGGATTTACTTTACCATCACTAGGAGATCAAATTAGTGATTTATTATCAGCTGTTCCACAAATAGTAAATGATGTAAAAGATTGGATTGATAATATATTTGTAAGGTTATCAAATTTAAGTTTACAAAATTTAGACAATATTAAATCTGCATTTATGTTAAAATTAGAATCATTTGCAACTAATATTCAAACTAATTTACCAGAAATGGCAGTAAACTTTATATCAGCAATGGCAAGTGGAATTGGAAAAATTGCTTTAAGTTTAGTATTAGCATTTTATATATCATATGATTTTGATAAAGTATCTTCTGGATTTTTAAGTTTATTTCCAAAGAAGACTAGAGAAGATATGACATATTTACTTGATAAATTAAATGATAGTTTATATTCATTTGTAAGTGGAACTTTATGGTTATCTTTATTACTATTTGTAATATCTGTAATAGGATTTTCTATAATAGGATTAAATGCACCAATATTAATATCATTTATATGTGTAGTTACTAATTTAATTCCATATATTGGACCTTATATGGGAGCAGCAGTAGCCGCAGCTATTGGATTTGCAGAAAGTCCGTTAATAGGAATTTTAACATTAATATTTATACTTATAGTACAAACTTTAGAAGGTCAAATATTAAATCCACTTGTAATGAGTAAAAAAATGAACCTAAGTCCAATAACAATTATCATTTCCTTATTGATATTTGAGCATTTATTTGGTATATTAGGTATGGTAATAGCTACGCCAGTAGTAGCATTATTAAAAATAATTTATGTATTCTTTGATGAAAAATATGATTTCTTTGGATTCATAGAAAAAGATAATTAGGAGGAGTAAAATGAATAAGGTAGTAATTAAGGAATTTGAAAAAAAACATCTTGGAATTGACATTATGTTATATGTTATGTTTATTGTGTTAGGATTTGCTTTACTAAATTTCCCATTTATTGATGAATTTAATCCTACAGAATATGCACCACAATTATTTTATATGCTTGCATTCTTCTCTTTACTTGCATATTTCTTAAATAGAAGAGAAGATGATTATGAAAAATTAATATTTGGATTTATTAATGTATGTGTGGGTACATTTGTATTAGTTTATGCATTTTATCCAGAAACTGGATTTATTCTAGCAGATGCAGTATTAATTTATTCAATAGCAATTGTGGTAAATAAAGGATATTATTGTAAAAAATTGTTAGAAGAAAGGAATCTTAATTTTTTCTCAAAAACAGCAGTTACAATATTATTATTAGTACTTGGAGTATTTGTAGTTTCTTCAATTTATAATAAAGTTGAAGCAAGTAGTATGATATTAGGATATTATTTTATAGTTTATGGATTATTAAGTTTATTAGAACCTTTTATGGAAATATTAATAAATGGTGGAAAAGTGAAAAAAACTTTATTTAATTTCTTATCATACGATGAAAAAGAAGAAGAAAAAGAAAGTAAATCTAAATCAGCAAAAAAAGAAGATAAAAAAGAATCTGAAGAAAAAGTAGAACATAAAATTAAAGAAGTTAAAAAGAGTAAACCAACTGTAAAGAGTAAAGCAGAAGGAAAATCAAATAAAAATAAAACAACTAAAAAAGAAAATAAAGAATCTAAAAAAAGTAATGAATAATTACTTTTTTTGTTATATTTTTTATATTTCATTTCATATAAATTAATGAGGTGAAATATGGATATAATTAAAGTATCAAGTAAAAGCGTTTCTCAAAAAGTAGCAGGTAGTATTGCTAATTCTTTCAGAGAAGGTAGTAAACAAATTGAAATTCAAACTGTAGGAGCAGGAGCTGTAAATCAAGCAATAAAAGCTATATCAATTGCTCGTGGTTTTGTAGCACCTCTTGGAATGAATTTAGTTTGTACACCAGCTTTTTATGATGTAGTTATTGACGGAAAAGAAAAGACGGCAATAAAATTAGTAGTAGAAAATCGTTAAGCACATTAAGTGCTTTTTATTTTAATTAGTAGTGGAAAAACATATTTAATTATTGTATAATATAATAGACGAGAGGTGAAAAAATGTTAAATACAATTTTAAATACATTGAGTATGATATTAGATGTATCCATTTTATGGTTTGCAATATATCAATTATTAAAATACTCTAGAAATAATTTTAAACTAACATTAATATTTAAAGGAGTAATTGCTATTTTCTTATTAAAACTTGCTAGTAATCTTTTAAATTTATATGCAGTTGGTACATATTTAGATTATTTAATTTCTTGGGGACCTCTTGCATTAATTATAATTTTTCAACCTGAAATTAGAAATGTTTTAGAAAGTATTGGTAGAACTCAATTATTAGGTCGTCATAAAACATTAACAGTAGATGAAAGAGAAAAAATGGTATATGAAATTATTAATGCTATGGACTATTTAAAGAAAAATAAAATAGGGGCATTAATGGTTATTGAAAGAGATTATAGTTTATCTCAATATATAGAACCTGCTAATAAAATATATGCAGATATTAGTAGTGAACTTTTAATATCAATATTTTTCCCAAATAATCCATTACATGATGGTGGTGTAATAATACAAGGTGATAAAATTACTTGTGCTGGAAGTGTATTTCCAACAAGTATGAATCCATCTATTTCAAAAAGATTAGGAACAAGACATAGAGCAGCTCTTGGAATAAGTGAAATTAGTGATGCTATTGCTATTGTTGTAAGTGAAGAAACAGGAAGAATATCAATAGCTATACATAGTGAACTTAATTATAACTTATCACTTGATGATGCTAAACTATTATTATTAGAAGAATTACAACCTAAGAAAGAAACATTCTATGAAGTAGAGACAGAAAGTGAAGGTGAAAATAATGAAGAAACTTCTAAATAAAATATTAAAATTCTTTAAAAAATTATTTAAAGTTTTATATAAAATTATTGATGTTATAATAATTACTCCACTTTCAAAATTAGCATATTTTATATCAGATCATATAGGTAAAAATGTTACATTTGATAAAGTATTAAACAATAATAATACACTTTTATATATTTCACTTGCTTGTGCTTTTATAGCATTTATAGTTGTAAATAGAAAAGTTATTAATTTAACAGAAACAGAAGCAATAGTTTTATCAAATCAAACTGTAAATGTAGAATATAATGAAGAAGCTTATGTTGTTGAAGGTGTACCAGATGTAGCAGATATAGTATTAATGGGAAGAAAGAGTGATTTATATTTAGCAGAACAATTAAAAGATCATAAATTAACATTAGATTTGACAGAATTAGGTGTTGGAACACATAAAGTAAATATTAAATATAATAATCCAATAAATACTTTAGAACCAAAAATAGATCCATCTAGAATAACTATTGTAATTTATCCTAAAGTAAGTGAATCAAGAACATTAACAACAGATATTTTAAATACTGATAAATTAAATAGTACTTTAGTTATAAGTTCTGTTGAACTTGATAGAGATGAAGTTATTATTAAATCATATAAAGAAAAATTAGAAAAAGTTGCTAGTGTAAAAGCAATAGTTGATGTAAATGCATTAAATGCAAGTAGTGCAGGAACATATACACTTGAAAATGTAAAGTTAGTAGCATACGATGAAAGTGGTACAGAAATTAAAGATATTGAAATTGTACCTGAAACAGTAACTGCTACAGTAACAATAACTTCTCCAAGTAAAGTAGTACCAATAAATGTAGTACCTGTAGGAGAAGTAGCAAGTGGAAGTGCCATTGCTTCAATTACTCCAAATGTTAAGAGTGTTACATTATATGGAGAAGAAAGTGTACTTGAATCTATTAGTGAAATTAAAGTAGAAGTTGATGTTTCTGGATTAAGTGCTGATAAGACATATCAAGAAACAATTGTTAAACCAAATGGAATCAGATCTATGTCATCAACAAATGTCACAATAAAAGTTACAATGGAAAAAGAAACATCAAAAGAATTTAAAGATATACCAATAACATTTGAAAATTTAGATACATCAAAATATCAAGCACTTGCTAGTAATGAACAAAGTACTAAAGTTGATGTAGTTGTAAAAGGAGTAGCATCATTATTAAATCAATTAGAACCAGCAGATATTAATGCTTATGTAGATTTATCTAATTTAGAAGAAGGTACTGTAAGAGTTCCAGTTATGGTAACAGGTAGTGATGTTAGATTAAATTATACATCTAGAACAACAATGATTGAAGTTGTAATAGTTAAAAAATAAAAATAAAAAATCAAATAATAAAAGTTCATATTAATGATTGATATGAACTTTTTTTATGTTGAAAATCTCATGAACCCTCTTGATATATATATATATATGGTGTACTCCCAAAAAGGGTAAAAAATAATATAATGTCTTTTTTTG
>CANRCA010000060.1 GCA_947628985.1 uncultured Bacilli bacterium
GGATTTGAAGCAATAGATAAAGTAAAAGAAAATAAATATGACATTATATTAATGGATATAATGATGCCAAAAATGAATGGAGTAGAAACATTAAAAAAATTAAAAGAAATAGAAAACTTTAAAATACCAGTTATTGCACTTACAGCAGATGCTATACAAGGACAAGCTACTAAATATATAAAAGAAGGATTTAATGCATATTTATCAAAGCCAATAGAAAATAATGAATTAAATAAAGTATTAACTAAATTTTTAGGTAAAGAAAAAGCAACAGTTAAAGAAGTTAATATAGATGCAGTAGAAGAAAAAATAGAAGAAGAAAAAGATAAAAAAGAAGTAAATGAAGAAAATAGTATTGAATATTTAAAAAAGAATGATATAGATGTAAGCTCTGCATTAGAACTTCTTGGAAGTGTAGAATTATATAATCAAACATTAAATGATTTCTTAACAGAAAGTAAAAATAGAATTCCTAAAATGAAAGACTTTAAAGAAAAAGAGGACTGTGATAATTATCAAATACTTGCTCATGCTATGAAAAGTGATAGTAAATATTTAGGATTTAAAAAACTAGCAGAATTATCTTTAGAGCATGAATTAAAAGGAAAAGATAATAATATTGAATATATAAATGAACACTATCAAGAATTAATGGATGAATTTAATAGAGTAGTAAATATTGTTAATTCATATTTGAAAAAATAATTTAAAAGTATTAAAAAACATATATTTATAAAAATTGATATATGTTTTTGTTTGAAAAATTAATTTAGTTCTAAATAATCATTTATTTCAAAAGTATGTTTTTCTTGATCTAATTCTAATAATTTATCAGTATCTACCATAAAGAAATTATAAATATTATTTTCATTTACTTCATCATCATCCCAAGTTACATCTATGTGTGTCCATTTATTATCAAAATAAATTACATTCCATACATGATCACTATTACTTACTTTAAAATTTGGAATATTTAATTTATCTAAAAATATAGCAAATGCATCAGTATAACCACTACATAAAGCTATACCATCAAACAATGCAGTATTAGCTTTATTTGATGCAGTTTCTTGTCCTTCAGTATAATTTTCATCATAAGTTACATTTTTAATTATAAAATCATGTATTTTTTTAATATCATCAAGAGTAACATTATTACTATTAATATTATTTTCATTTAAATAATTATCTACATATTCATTTAATTTATTTATTTCATCTTTTGTATATAAACTTTCAACTTGTAAAGTTATTTGATTACCTGAAAATAAAGTATTATATTTATAATAAGAATTATATGGACTTACATAATTATTTATTAATTTTACATAATTACTATTTGAAACACTTTTAACCATATTAAGACAATTATCATCATCATAATCACAATAAAAAGTAAAATTTTTCCATCCATTATTTAAAACTGTATAATATATTTTTTGTATATTTTCAATACTTGATGGAGTAAAGTCATTAGTTTCACTAAATGCTTTAAAATTATAATTTCTTTTATTATAATTTTCACCTGGAATTATAATTTTATTTTGTTCATATTCACTTATTTTAGTTAAAATATATTTATTTATATCATCTCTTTTAACTATAACTACATAAGTAATTATTAAGAATATTAAAAATAATACTATTCTAAAAAGTTTCTTGGTTAAATTCATTATATCACCTAAGAATATTATACATTAATATTAAAATAAATAAACATTTTAAAAATATATTTACATAAATATATGCAAAAAAAATAGTAGAAATATCTACTAATTTATTTTTCATTAACTATTTTATTTACTCTTTGTTTATATCTATCTCTAGTATTAGCTTTAATAACACCTTTTGATGCAGCATTATCAATTCTCTTAATAGCAACATTTGCTAAAGTAGTTGCTTCTTCTTTAGAACTAGCTTTTAATACATCTTTAATAGCAGTTTTCATACTAGATTTTACATCATTATTGCTTATAGTTTCTTTTTTAGTAATTAAAACTCTTTTTTTAGCACTTTTAATATTAGGCATTTTTCTTTCCTCCTTTAAGACTTATTTAATAATACCAAATTAATTAGAAAAAATCAATTAATTTCAATGTTTTTCGACATTTTTTTAATATAAATAGTTATATAGTTATATTAAGGAGATGATTAAAATAAATAAATTTAGAATAAAAAATAATAAATTTAAAATAATTGTTATTACTATTATAGTATTTATATCTGTTTATTTTTATATAGATTTATTTATTAATACTAATTTAAATACTTTTATTGTAAATGAAATAAATAGTAAATATGAAAGTATTACAAAGGGAGAAATTAAAGATAGTTTACTATATTTACCATTAAATAAAATAATAACTTTAAATGATATTAAAATAAGTAATTCTCATAAAGTAATAGATATTGAAAATGATAATAGTGATAAAAATACAAATGAAAAAGTAAATGAAAATACAACTAATGTAAGTGAAACTGTTAAAGATTATAAAGTATATATTTATAATACACATGATACTGAAAAATATAGTATGCCATTTATAAGTGATTATTCAATTACTCCTGATGTTAAAATAGCAAGTTATATATTAAAAGATTATTTAAATGATTTAGGAATTGATAGTATAGTAGAAACTAAAAGTATAAATGATTACTTAAAAAAGAATAATTTAGATTATAAAGGCTGCTATGATGCTAGCAGAACATATATGAAAGAAGCAAGTAAAAATAATGATTTTAAAATATATATAGATTTACATAGAGATTCTGTTAAACATAAATATACTTTATATGAAAAAAATAATAAAAAATATGCAAAAATTATGTTTGTTTTAACTACAAAACATAAAAATTATAAAGAAAATGAAAAATTTGTAAATGAACTAAATAATATGATTAATGATAAATATAATGGACTTAGTAGAGGAATTATGAAAAGAAATGATGTTATATTTAATCAAGATTTAAGTTCACATGCTATATTAGTAGAACTTGGAGGAATAGATAATACATTAGAAGAAATAAATAATACATTAGAAGTTTTTGCAAGTATATTAAATGAATATATTAAAAAGGAGAATTTATAATGGAAGAAAATTCAAATGTATTAATAAAAGTATTATTATTTATGTTTATAGCATTTTTAATAATGTATGTTTCAAAAGAAGCAGGATATTATGAATATAAAGCATATACAAAATCTAAATTAACAGAAGAATCTATTAAAAAATTTGAAAGTGATATTGAAAGTGGTAAAGATGTATCACTAAAAGATTATGTAGTTGATGATTATGTAGATTATTCAAATTTTGTTACAAAAGCAGGATCAAATATTGGAAACAATATAGAAAAATTTATGAATGAAGGAATAAAAAAAACACTAAAGTTTTTAGGTGCATTATTCTATGAAAAGCAAGGATGAAACTTTAGTATATGTTCTTGTAAGAGGACCACTTCCTAATAAAATACCTCCAAAATATCTAATTACTACTATTAAAATATTATTTTTATTTTTCATATGAATTAAATCTAACAAACCTCTTGTTGTTCCAGATGGTTCTTTATCAGAATAACTTTTTTCTATAGAATTAATTTTATAAGCATAAACTATATGTTTTGCTTTTTTATGTTCATGTTTTAATTCTTCTATTATAGTTTCTACTTCAGATACATTATTTACTTCATATAAAATACCAATAAATTTTGATTTCTTAATTTCTAAATTACTTGTTTTTAATTTTTTCATAATTTAATTATATACTAATTTAAAATAAAATGATATAATTTAAATATATTAAAGTAAGGAAGGAAATTTAAAAATGTTTTGTAAAAAGTGTGGAAGTCAAATTAATGAAAATGATCAATTTTGTAGGAATTGTGGAGAAAAAGTAAATAATTTAGAAAGCAATTATCAAGGTCAAGTAAATAATAATACATTTATCGAATTAGATAATAATTTGGAAAGTCAAGTAAATAATAATAATTTAGGAAATAATTATCAAAATCAAATAAATAATAATTTAATGAATAATACATTTACCAATTTAGATAATAATATTTCTAGAAATTATAAATTAATTTTAAATAGAAAAAAGAACTTTGTAGGAAGTTTAGCAAAATTTAATATTTATATTGATAATCAATTAGTTGGTAAAATTAAAAATGGACAAACTTTAGAACTTGAAGTAAGTGGTGGTAATCATCAAATCTCAATTAATAAAAATAATTCAGTAAATATTAATATAAATAGAGATACAACTGCTGATGTAGTAGTATATGGCGTTAATAATTTTGGTATATCAAATGTTAATGGTGAAACTATAAATAATAATAATATTAATACTAATAATAACTATATAATAAAGAATGAAAAATCAACTAATTCAGTTTTAATAGCAAGTATTATTATACCTATAATTTCAGTAATAATGTTCTTTACTATTTCATATTATATTACTTTTTGGGTTTATGGACTTGTTATAGGATATGCTATAGTTAATATATCAGGACTTAAAAATCAAAAAGGTAGTGCTAATTATAAAAAATTACTAACTAAAAATATTATTGCTATAATAATATCAGCAATTATACTATTATTAACTGCTTACATTACCATATATTTTAGTTAATATTAAATGGATATAATTTGTATCCATTTTTATTTTTTTATTTAATAATTTGGTGTATAATAACAAATAAGAGGAGGGGAGTAATATGTTTAAAAAAGAACTTGCTAATGTACCTAAACAAAGTGGTTGCTATTTAATGTATAATAGTGATAATGTAGTTATTTATGTTGGTAAAGCTAAAATACTTTTTAATCGTCTTAAAAGTTATTTTACTGGTCGTGTTACTGGTAAAACTAAAAAATTAGTAAGTGAAATAGATCATTTTGAATATATAGTTACAAATACTGAAACAGAAGCATTTGTACTTGAACTTAACTTAATTAAAAAATATGATCCTAAGTATAACATATTACTAAGAGATGATAAAAGTTATCCATATATTGAACTTACTAATGAAAAATACCCTCGTTTAATAGTAAGAAGACAAATTAATATTAATAAAAAGAATACTCATTTATTTGGTCCTTATCCAAATCAATATGCAGCAAGAAGAATAGTTAATTTAATAAATAGATTATATCCATTAAAAAAATGTGATACTATGCCTAAAAAAGTATGTTTATATTATCATATTGGAGAATGTCTTGGATATTGTGAACATAAAAATATAGATATAACACCTATCAAGAATGAAATATTATCTATATTAAATGGTAATGATAAATTATTAATAGATAAAATAAATGAAAAAATTCAAATAAATAGTGAAAATATGAATTATGAAGTATGTAAAAGTTTAATGGATGAACTTGAATATATAAAATTAATATTTAATAATCAACATGTAGAAATATCTGATAGTAAAAATAGAGATATTATAAATTACTATTATAATAATTCATATTTAAGTATTGTAGTTATGTTTATTAGAGGTGGTAAATTACTTGGAATTAATAATAAAGTAATACCAGTATTTAATGAAATAAAAGATACTTTAGAGTTTTACATAGCATCATTTTATAGAAAACATAATTTAGTACCAAAAGAAGTAATAGTACCAGAAATTTTAGATACAAATATTTTAGAAGAAATACTTAATACTAAAGTAATTACAGTAAAAAGAGGAGATAAAAAGAAACTATTTGATCTTGCTTATAATAATGCTAAAACTCAATATGAAAAAGAAATTAAATTAATATATGGTAATGAAGAATTAACTACAAATGCAAATGAAGAATTAAGAGAAATACTTGATTTAAATAAACTTCATATAATAGAAGCTTTTGATAATTCTAATTTATTTGGTACATTTTCTGTATCTGGAATGGTTACATTTATAGATGGTCTTCCTTCTCGTAAAGATTATAGAAAATTTAAATTAACTTTTGATAAAAATGATGATGTTGCTTCTATGAAGGAAGTAATATATAGAAGATATTTTAGAGTATTAAAAGATGATTTAGTAAAACCTGATTTAATAATAGTAGATGGTGGTATTAATCAAATTAATGCATGTAAAAGTGTACTTGAAGACTTAAATTTAAAAATTAAAGTTATTGGTGTAAAAAAAGATAATCATCATAGTCCAGAATCTATTGTTGATGGTGATAATTATGATATAATAAAGATAGATAAAAAATCTAATGTGTTTAGATTATTATCTAGAATAGATGAAGAAGTACATAGATTTACTATTAATTATCATAAAGAAATTAGAAGTAAAGGAAGTATTTCAAGTGTTCTCGATAATATAAATGGATTAGGTGAAAAAAGAAAAAAATTACTTATTAAAAAGTATGGTAGTGTTACTAAAATAAAGGAAGCTTCTGAAGAAGAATTATCTGAAATTATTCCTAAACAAGTAGCACATGAATTACATGAATATTTAAGTAATTTAAAAGAAAGGAGTAGTAATGATTAAGAATTTAAAAAGATATATTTATACTTCACTTATTAGTTCAATATTATTTGTTATAATTGGTATAATTTTAATAATATTTCCAGAAACATCACTTAATGTATTAAGATGGGCAATAGTAGTATTATTAATGCTTATTGGTATTTATTCATTAATTGTAGATACTAATAAAACATGGCTTTCATTTAATGCATTTTCTACAGATATATTATCAATTATATTTGCAGTTATATTAATTGTTTATCCAAAAACATTATCAATATTATTACCAATTGTACTTGGTATTTGGATTATATCATTTAGTAGTTTTGGATTAAAATTATCTTTATCTTTAAGAAAGTTTGAAGAAATTAATTGGATAATTCCTTTATTAATTTCATTATTATCAGTTGCTTGTGGTATTATCTTAATTATTAATCCAATAGGAAGTATGATTACAATAACTAAATTTATTGGAATTATAATGATTGTATTTTCAGTATCAAATATAGCAAATATGATTTTATTTAAAAAACATATTGAAAATATATCTAAATACTTAACTAATTTATTTTCATTATAAATTAATGATATAAGGAAAATGTTTAAAAAACTTTTTCTTTTTTAATTGTATAAAAAAAATTATGAATTTTCTTGAATAAATGTATATATATGCGTTATAATTGGAGTATAAAAATAATAAGAGGAGTTCATATGAAAAAGATAAATAAGAAAATAATGATTATAATTTTATTAGTAGTGGTAAATATAATAAAACCAATAAATGTAAAAGCAGATTTATATGATTATGAATATGCAGTAACAAAAACAAATCAATATATATTAAATAGTCAATATGATAGTAAAGATAAATATTTAATAATAAATAATATGCCATATG
>CANRCA010000061.1 GCA_947628985.1 uncultured Bacilli bacterium
ACAGAAATTTGTGTTATAATTTTCATGGATATATCACCTCTTTGATATTTTTGTTCAATTATATTATATCATTTTTATGTGATATATCCAAAAAATCCCTTATAAAATAAGGGATTTTATTATTACTTTAGTATGTGGCTTGCAGAAGGCAAGCCATCAAAAAACCACTAGCTAAGCTAGTGGGAGTTAAAAGACATATAGTTATAACATCTCTCGCATGTTATAATATTGGCTGTTCAAGCCCAATATTAAACATGAAAGGAGAGAGATGTTATGGCTAAAAGTTTATCACATACAAGATATATGTGCAAGTATCATATAATAATAGTACCAAAATTTAGAAGAAAAATAATATATAATAAATTAAGAAAAGATATACAAGGATATATAAAAGATTTGTGTAAATGGAAAGGAGTAGAAATAATAGAAGGACATATGATGCCAGATCATGTGCATTTGTTATTAGAAATACCACCCAAAATGAGTGTATCATATTTTATGGGATATTTAAAAGGAAAAAGTGCATTGATGATATTTGAACATCATACAAATTTAAAATATAAGTTTGGAAATAGGAATTTTTGGACAACAGGGTATTATGTAAGCATGGTAGGATTAAATGAAGCAACAATAGCAAAATATATAAGAGAACAAGAAAAAGAAGATGAGATGAATGATAAATTAACAAAAAAGGAATACGAAAACCCTTTTAAGGGTATATTTAAGTAGTCATTACATGGGCTTGAACGAAGAGAGAGCTGGCCGTTATTTAATGGTGCGTAGATATTACGGCCTTATAGGCCATGTGAAAACCACTAGTTTTACTAGTGGTTAATTATTATTTGGTGCGTAATTTTTCATTTTTCATTAAAAAACAATCATAAAGAGAACTTTTTTCCCATTTTTTCGGTGCGTTCTCTTTTTTTTAAACTTCTTTAAACCTATTATTTTTCGTACTTTATTTAACAAAGGAATTTATTCATTTTAATTTATCAAAAATTAATTTTAAATCTTTTTTATCCTTAGTTCTGTTTAATTTTTGTTTTAATTCAATTAAATCTTTAACTTTCATAACTGGAAAATTATTTACATATTCTTTACTTCTTTTATAATGATTAGCTGCAAAATTTATAACATCATCAATCATATAAGCTTTTTTACCATCTTTAGTAATATTTTCAAGTTCACATTTATAATTTTCTAATAATTCTTTTTCATATTCTTTAGTAACAGCAATATCAATATCAGGAGTTTCATCTTTAAAGCCATATAAAACCATAGCGGCACCACTTATTACTACATATTTTTTAGGATTAAAATTATATTTTTTTAATACCTTTATAATTTCATTTCTATTCATATTATCACTATTAATATATTACCACAAATTTACATAAAAAAACAGTTTTCACTGTTTATCTTCATTTTTATCTTCTAAATAATTTACATTAACTTGTTTATCAATTTCTTTATTAATTTCATCTTCATCAATTATAATATCATAATCATCTTCATTATTAGATACTGCTATTCTAATTTTTTGATCCCCTACTATTTCAATACCTAATTCTTTTGAAATAGTATATTTAATAGTTTTATCTTCATTACTAACATCTATACATGTAGGATTTTTAAGACTTCTAATTATAATTTCAGAATCATCATTTAAAGATGAATTATCTTTCACCCTAACCTTTACTTTTTCTTCATAAAACATTTTTTTACTTACTACATCTGTTTTAGTATTATTATCATAACTATACCAAATATTTATATCATAACTACCATTTATTCTTATATAATCCCCATCTTTTACACCTTTTAAATTATGGTTAATTACCCAACATCCAAGTACTGTATCAGCTTTCTTATCTATATCAATTTCATATTCATTTTTAAATGTTTTTTTACCTTTTCCAATAATTGCCTTTGTTACTATTTCTTTATAATTATTAAACATGACATTTGCCCTCCTATAATAAAATATGCGACTTATAAAAAATAGACACCAAAATACATTTATTTAATATTTTAGAGCATACTAATAATATGAAAATAGTAGATGAATTATATAACTCTAAAGAACATATGCCAGATCTTCAAATTAAGAAGGTTTCTTTTAATAATAAAACAATTTATGTTATTAATATACAAACTGTTTCTTCTTCATCTCTTTCAAATGATTATGTATTAAATTATTTATCTAATAGAAGTTTATTTAAAAATAAAAGTTCATTACAAAATGATTTAAGTAATTATATACCTTCAATTAGTTTTATTAATATATTAGAAAAAGATGTATATAATTATTTATTTAATGGTTTTACTATACTTATATATGATAATGAAATAATAGCATTTGAAACAAAAGCAGAACTTGATAGAGGTATAAATGAACCTACCAGTGAACCAACTATTAAAGGCCCAAAAGATGCATTTAATGAAAATTATAATACTAATATTGGACTTGTTAGAAAAAGAGTTAAAGATAAAAATTTATTTATAAATGAAGTTACACTTGGTACTAAAACTAAAACAAAAGTAGCTATTATGTATATGGATGATATTGTTGATAAAGATTTACTTGATGAAGTTATTTATAAAATAAGTAATATTAAATCTGAAAAAATACTTGATACTTTTTATATAAAATCATTAATTAAAAATGAAAATAAAACTTTATTTCCAACTATTAAATCAACTGAAAAACCAGATATTATATCTAAATGTTTAACAGAAGGAAAAATTTGTATTATTTCAGAAAATTCAAATAATGCTTTAATTATACCTACTTTTTTTGTAGATTTCTTTTATAATGATGAAGATAATTATCAAAAGAAATTTTTTGCTATGTTTGCTAAATGTATTAGAATTCTTGCTTTATTTATAACTATTTTTGCTCCTGCTGTATATTTATCATTAATCACTTATGATCAGCAAATGCTACCAACTGATTTACTTATTAATTTTTCTCTTCAAAGATCAGGTGTTCCTTTTCCTGCGATTGTTGAAGCAATAATATTAATTTTTACATTTGAGTTGTTGTATGAAGCTGATGCTTTAACTCCTACATCAAGAGGTACTTCACTATCAATATTAGGTGCGATTGTATTAGGAGATGCTGCTGTTGCTGCTGGTATTGTTTCTCCAATTATGGTTATAGTTGTTTCTGTTACTTCTATTTGTTCTATATTTTTTGTATATCAAGATTTTCAATCTTTTATAAGAATTAATAGATATTTTTTAATGATTTTATCTTCATTTTTTGGAATTATTGGTATATTATTTGGATTTATTTTTATTATTACTAGTCTTTGTAGTATTAAATCATTTGGTAAACCATTTTTAATACCTATATCACCTATTATTAAAGAACCAAAAAAAGAATTAATAAAAAGTGGCTTATTAACACAAAATATTAAAAAAAGGTGATTTATGAAAAAAATTATAATAATTATATTTATGAGTTTTTTATTAACAGGTTGTTTTGATTATGTTGAAGTTGATGATTTAGTTATATTAACTGGAATGATTATTGATTATAAAGATAATAATTTTGAAGTAACTAGTCAACTTATAAAAAATGAAGGAAAATCTGAAGTACAAGTATTAACTACAACTGGAACTACTATTGAAGAATGTATTGCTAAAATTTCTAAATTATCAAATAAAGATATTTTTATTTCTCATTTAAAAGTTTTAATAATTACTGAAAATGTAATTAAAAATAATATAGATTTTTATGATTATTTTTTAAGAGAACCTAAATCTAAAATGAATTTTTATGTTTATACAATTAGTGATAAGGATAAAGATAAAGTTTTTAAATTAAAACAAGAAGATATTGGTTCTTCTATGTTTATAAAAGATATGATGGATTTTAATAATAAAATATTTTCATCTTCTACACCTGTTTCTTTTTTAGATTTAATTTATAAAAAATTAGAAAATGGTATTGAACCAATATATCCAAATTTAATAATTAAAAAGAATAATGATAAAGATATTTTATATTTAGAAAATTTAATTATTTATAATGATAATAAAGATAAAATAATTTTAAATGATGAAGAAAGTGTATTTTATAATCTTGCAACACATAAAGTATCTGAAACTGTTATTAATGTTCAATGTAGTGATAATGATAAAAATTTTTCTTTAAATTTATATTTTATAAATTCTAGTAATAAATGGAAAGATAATACATTTAATATAAATGTTTCTACTACAGGTAAAATTAGTACTTATGAATGTAAAAGTAATCTTGATAATAATAAAACAATTGAAAAGTTAAACGAACTTACAAATAAATATATTGAAGAAAAAATAAATCATGTTGTAGATATAGCTAAAAAGAATAAAGCTGACTTTTTAGGTATTGGTAATTATATTTATAAACATGATCCTAAATATTTTGATTTTGATAAAAATGATTGGAATAAAAATTTAGAAAAAATAAATGTTAAAGTAAATGTTGAAACAACAATTAAGTTTATAGGAGAAATAAGAAAATGAGAAATAAAGAAGAATTAATTAATAGTTTTGGATTATCTACAATAATATTATCTTTAGCAAGTTCCCCTTTTTATGGAATATTTAGTGCATATATTTTACATTATTCTAAAACTTCTGCATTAATTGCTATAGTATTAGGATTTATTTTAAGTTTATTTATATCTAAAATTATTTTATCTTTATTTGAAAGTCATAAGGATTTAACACTATCTGATAAAATTAAAAAAGCTTATGGAAAATTTTCTTATGTAATAAATATTTTGTTTACATTGTGTTCAATAGCTATGTACATATTTTTAACATATAGGTTAACATTCTTTTTGTCAAGTCAATATTTAATAGAGACACCTAATTTTGTTATATTAATTATGATTATATTGTTAACATTTTATACTGCATCTAAAGGAATAGAAACTACTTTAAGAGTTTCAATAATATCATTTTTTATATCAAATATTATATATGTTTTTGATATAGCAAGTTTAATTGGTCAAGTTAATATTAATAATTTTTTACCTCTTTTTACAGTTAATATTAAAAATATATTAATTTCATCATTAGTATTTGCATTTTACTTTTCTATTCCTTTAATATTTATTCAAGCAATTAAATTTAATCAAATAGTTGATTCTAAAAAATTTAAAAAATATTATTATGGAATGTTAATATTATCATTTATATTAACTTTTATTTCTATGAGTACAACAATTGGAGTATCAGGAATAAAAGTTAATAACTTGTTTGATTATCCAATTTATACAACATTAAAAAGAATAAATTTATTTTCATTTTTAGATTCTATTGAAAATATAAGTATAATGCTTTGGCTGTTATATATAATAAATGCTTCTTCCATGATTTTATTATTTATATTTAATCATATTAAAAATACATTTAATTTAACAAAAAAAGGAAGTTTAATATCAAATATTATAGTTATAATACTTGCATTAATCATTCCTACATTACTTTTTTCAACTAATGATTTTATAGAATCATATCAATATATTTGGTATCCTTTTGTAGTACTTTCTATAATGATATCTATTAGTTTATTAACATTAATTATAATTAAAGTAAAAAAATAAAGTTTAATTTGTTGGGGTTAAGACAAGACGAATACTACCATTGATATTAGCGTCACCATTGTCCTTATGAAAATAAAACTGACCAGCTCCATTAGTATTAGCATGACGACCACCACGATGAAACCAAGATTTTGTAAGTTCAACAAAATATGCAGTATCAGTAAACCATGTACTTTGATAATATCCATTATTCCAAAATGGGCCTAATTCTCCTGTGGCATCTCCTAGTATTCTATAATTATATGATGTTTCAATACTTTTTGATGAATATTTATCTATATATTTTGCATAAGCATCATTTATTACTATATCATTCATTCCACTTGTTGTCATATCAGCTGTTTCCATATATGATGCCATATATTCAAATGCACCACCACTCATATCATATATTCCACTTATGTTTCCTGTTGTACTCGCTAAATGTCCTATATCAGTATTCCATGGTAATGTTTTTATTGAATCATTACTACTTGCACCATTTGATTCACTGGCTGCATATCCTGTTATATAATTGCTATTATTATTTATTCTTACTTCATCCATTATTCCATATTTTGAATATGATAGAAGTGCTACTGCTCCCCATTCTGTATTCTTCATCATATGACTATTTAAATTTCTATTAAAATTATATGCAGTTTGGAAGAATGTTGCTACTGTTTGATTTCTCCATGAATATACATTTGGTTTTACTATTATTTTATTTGATAACGTACTTGCATAATTTTCAGTTTTTTGTGCTCCTTCTGTACTCCAAGTTGTTATGTTTTCTGCTGTTATAGGATTACTTATATTTTCATTTTGATTATATCCCATTTCAAACTTACCTACCCAGAATCCATTTGATGGGATACTTAAAAATGCTGGATGTGTCATATAATCATCTACTTGACAAGCTTTTGTTGCATCACTTGCTTGTGATAGTCCACTCTCCATTGGTGTTATACATTCTCCTTCTTCTTCTCCTGTTGTATCTGTCCCAAATACTATATCTATTTCTTTTACTTGATTTGCTGGTTGACTATCTTCTGGTCCAGTATAAGTTCCCATATTAAATAGTTTATATTTATATTTTGGTATCCATACAAAATATCCTCTTATATCTGATTCTGATATTGTATCTCC
>CANRCA010000062.1 GCA_947628985.1 uncultured Bacilli bacterium
TTATACAAGACACTAATAATGATACAATCTCAAACTTATTTAATTATTTAAAGTTGTAGACTTTTGTGAGTTATAACATAAACTCCATTTTTATTTTTTAATATAATTTGTTCGTGTTCACTATCTTTATTTTTAAGTGATGCTCTATAATAATCAGATGCTTTATAATCTACTACTACATTATAATGATATAATTCTTCATTACTAACTATATCCATTTCTCCTGTTAATGTATAAGTATCATTATTTGATAATAATTTTTTATATTTATCAATCGCACCTTTTGAATCCATTTTATTACATCCTACTAATAAAAGGCACATAAATAGTGATAATATTATTTTTTTTATTTTAATTCCCCCTTCACACTAAATTATATTGATAATATGAATTTATATGAATAGATTTTTTATTTCAGAGTAAAATAATAATAAAGTAAGGAGGAAAAATGAATATAGTATATAAAGTTGCACTTGTTTTTGTAATAATTGGTGCATTAAACTGGGGAATGATTGGTATATTCAATGTTAATTTAGTAAGTTTATTATTTGGTGAAGATACTATCATTACAAATATTGTTTATGCTCTTGTTGGTATTTGTGGTCTTTTATCAGCAGGTATATTATTAAAACCATTAGATGAACCACACAAATAATGGTTTTTTTTTGTGTTAAATTGACTTCATACCTAAAAAAAGATAAAATAATTTTAGATTGGGGAGAAGTATGATGTTATTAAGTATTTGTGATAATCCTAGTGTTTTGGAAATTCTTAGAATTATAAGAATAGTTATACAATTTATTAAAGTAATAGTTCCAATAATTTTAATTTTTTCTTTATTATTTTCTTTTGCTAAAGCAGTTTATTCTGATGATAATGATTTATTAGCAAGAACTAGTAAATCAGCTATTCCTAAAACTGTAGCAGCTATATTAGTATTTTTTGTTCCAACATTTGTAAATTTAATAGTTGGTGCTACTGGAGATAATGTTTCTTATATGAATTGTTTAAAGAATTCAACAAATGAAAAAATAGATGAAGCTTATATAGCTCAAGCTCAAGTTTTAGTTAATGAAGCTAAAGAAAAATTATCAAGGTCTAGTTATAATTTAGCTTTATCAAAAGTTAATAAATTAAAAAATAAAAGTGAAAAAGATAGAATATTAAAAGAAATGGAAAGTGTTTTAAAGGAAATAGAAAAAAAAGAAGAAGAAGATAGAGAAAATAGTCAATTTCAATTACTTGAAAAATATTTTTGGTTTCCTGTAGGTGGTAGAGATATAGTGGTTAAAAATGGGGTTCAATTTGCACCAGGGACACCTGTTGCTACTGGATTAACCGCACATTTTGGTGGAAATGATTCAGTTCATCAAGGACTTGGTGGAGGTCATGGCGCTATTGACATTGGAGTATCAAGAGGTTCATATGTAATCGCATCTAAATCAGGAACTGTTATCTATCCTACTGCAAATGATAGAATTGATTATCCTGAACAAGCTATAAAACCAGATGCAGAAGGTAAATATAATTGTAAAGGGATAACTGCTAATACTGTTACAATAGATCATGGAGATGGCACTACTACACAGTATTCACATCTTTTGGCAAATACTATTACAGTTAGAGCAGGTGATAAAGTTAAACAAGGACAAGTACTTGGTAAAAGTGGAAGCTCTGGTTGTTCTACTGGACCACATTTACACTTTGCTATGACATTAAATGGTAAAGCTGTAGATCCAGAACTATATGTATCTGGAAAAAATCCAAGGCCTTAAGAAAGGGAAAAATTATGAACGATAAGAATAAAAAATTAATAATTGTTAGTGCTTCAATATTATCTATATTACTTATTATTTATCTATTATTATTGGTATTTAAAAATGATGAAGATGTCTATGTATTAAAAGATGAAGAAATGTTTTATAAAATTCAAGCTACCATTAATGATTATATAAAAAAACAAGATTACGTTGATCCAAGCTTTACATTAAAAAAGATATATTATAAAAATGAAGGTATATTAACATATTATTATGCAAGTGGTTATATTTTAGATTATGTAATAAATGATTATGATTATGAAAAAAATATAAATTATTTACTTTTAATTAAAGGAAATAGTTATAATATTTATGAATTAGATAAAAATCAAAATGAAAGTATATTAGAAAATATAAATTCTGAAGATTATAATTTTGAAAATGGTAATATTTTATCTGATATATCATGGAGTGAACAAAATAAATTATCATCATATATAGCAGAATTCTTAAATTTACTTAATATAGATAATAAAGAAGCATATGAATTATTAAGTGATAATACAAAAAATAAATATTCATCTTATGATAACTTTCTTACAAATAGCGTTGATATTTATAATATGTTAGATACAACAATTAAAAATTATACAAAACAAGAAAATAAAGATTATACTTTATATGAAATAATTGATAATAAAAATAATACTATTAAAATAATAGAATATAGTATTATGAATTATAAAATTGAATATTAATGCATAATAAAACACTTCTAGAGAAAAGAAGTGTTTTTATTTTATTATAAACCTAATGAGTTTTTATCAAGTTTAATTCCAGGACTCATAGTTGATGATAAACTAATATTTTTAATAAATGTTCCTTTTACACCTGTAGGTTTATTTCTAACAATTTCATTTACTATAGCTCTTAAATTTTCTTCAAGTTTGTCTTCTTTAAATGAAAGTTTACCTATAGATACATGAACATTTCCATAAGAATCATTTTTATATTCAACCATACCTTTTTTAATATTACTAATAGCTTCACTTACATTAGTAGTAACTGTTCCAAGTTTTGGATTTGGCATTAAACCTTTAGGTCCTAAAACTTTACCTAATTTTCCTAATGCAGGCATCATTTCTGGAGTAGCAACGATAGTATCAAAATCGAACCAATTTTCTTTTTCGATTTTTTCTAACATATCTTCTGCACCAACATAATCAGCATTTGCAGCATCATTAGCTTTTGTTTTAGTAATAACAAGTACTTTTTTAGACTTACCTGTTCCATTTGGTAAAACATAACTTCCTCTTATGTTCATATCTGTTTTTTTAGCATCAATATTTAATTTTAATACTAAATCTACAGTTTCATCAAATTTTCTGGTTTTAAGACTTTTTAGTAACTTGATCGCTTCAGTAACATCATATTCTTTATTTTTTTCAATGTTACCTAATGCTTCCACATACATTTTACTATGTTTCTTCATAAACTAACCTCCTTATGTGGTTTTTGGATTATCTTTTTTATTTCTCACGATTAATTTTCTTTTTCTTCTTCGTTTTCAGTTTCTTCAGCTTTATCTTGTTCTGTTGATTCAACTTCTACATTAGCGCCTTCAGACATAGCTTTAGCACTTTCTTCCATTTCTTCAAGTTCTGCTTCTAATTTAGCAGCTTGAGCTTCAGCTTCATGAGCTTCACGAGCTTGTTCTTGAAGTTCAGCATCATTAAGACCTTTAACAGCAATACCCATATTTCTTGCAGTTCCTGCTACAATATTAATAGCTGATTCTAAATCATATGCATTTAAATCTGGCATTTTAATTTCTGCTATTTTCTTAATGTCATCTTTTGTTAAAGTTGCAACAATTTGATTAGCACCTTTTGTACTTCCTTTACTAATTCCAGCAGCTTTTAATAATAAAGAAGCTGTTGGTGGAGTTTTAAGTACAAAATCAAATGTTCTATCTTCATAAATAGAAATTTCAACTGGTACTATATCCCCCATTTTTTCTCTTGTTGCATCATTGTATCTAGTACAAAACTCTTGTAAGTTAATTCCTGCAGGACCTAACACAGTTCCAACTGGAGGAGCTGGTGTTGCTTTACCTGCTTGAATTTGTAATTTAATCTTTTTTACAACATTCTTTGCCACGAAAAACACCTCCTATAAATTTTTAGATATTTTTTTTCGCGAGTGGTTAAGACGATAATCCTTTAATCTCCCACTTCTAATTTATATTAAAAATATAAATCGACTAGTACATAATATCATAAAAAGCCCTTTAAATCAACAAAAAATGAAGATTTTTATATAAAAAATAGAATTAGTTATCTAATTCTATAATTTTATGTTTATTTGGATCAACTAATATTTTAACAGCTGAATCATTTCCACTAGTAAGTCTTTCAAATGAATGTTGTACATCATTTAATGTAACTATATCATCAATAAACTTTTCTAAATTGATTTTTCTTTCTGAAACAAGTTTAATAACTGTATCAAATTCATAAGGCTTATAAGCAATAGAACCTTTAATATTTATTTCTTTCATTACTGCTGATACTAATGGAACACTTACATTTCCAAGTGAAATTCCAACCATAATTAAGTTTCCATTTGGTCTTGTAAGTACAATTGCTGATGTTAATGCTGGGCTATTACCACAACAATCTGCTACTACATCAAATCCTGTACCATTTTCAGTTTTAGCAAGTACTTTTTCCATAAATTTTGGATCTAATGCATTGAACCACTCATCTGCTACACCTAATTTAACACTTTTTTCTCCACGAGCTGCATTTGTTTCACTTAATGCAACATATGATGCACCTCTTAATTTTAAGAAAAGTGCTGTTAGTAAACCAATTATTCCACCACCTATTACTAAAGCTCTATCTCCTTTTTTAATATTTGATATATTAACTGCTCTAATAGCAACAGCTGCTGGTTCAATCATAGCGCCACTTTCAAAAGTAACATTATCAGGAAGATGTCTTACCATATCTTCTCTTACTAATACTCTTCCTCCAAATCCACCAGGATAATCTAAACTAAGTCCTACTGCATGTTCCCATGTATGAGCACATATTTGTTCATTTCCGTTTTTACATTCTTTACATTCTAAACATGGTGAAATAGGAAGTGCTGTTACTCTATCTCCTTCTTTAAATTTAGTGCTTCCACCATTATCAATAACTATACCGCTAAATTCATGACCCATAACTAAACCTTTAGGTTCACCTGATACCCAATAATGAATATCGCTTCCACAAATTCCAGCTTTTATTACATCAATTAAAATATAACCTTTTTTACCAGTCAATTCTTCTCTATTTTGAACTTCTAATTTTTTAGGTCCTACTATTGCTACACATTTCATATTATCGCCCTCTTTTCTATTCTAAGAATATTTTATCAAAAATAATTAAAAAATGCATTATTTTTTAATGCATTTTACTAATAATTTTCAGCTTTTAATTCCATATAGCTTTCTGGATGCTTACATACAGGACAAACTTTTAAAGCTTTTTTACCTTTATAAATGTGTCCACAGTTTCTACAAATCCATATTTTTTCTTCATCACGTTCAAATACTAAATTATTTTCAACATTTCCAAGAAGACGCATATATCTTTCTTCATGATGTTTTTCTATTTCTCCTACTTGTTCAAATAATCTAGCTATTTCTGCAAATCCTTCTTCTTTTGCAGTTTCAGCAAATTCTTTATACATTTCTGTCCATTCATAATTTTCACCTGCAGCTGCATCTTTTAAATTTTCAACAGTGCTTGGAACTTCACCACCATGTAATTGTTTAAACCACATTTTAGCATGTTCTTTTTCATTATCAGCTGTTTCTGTAAATATAGCTGCGATTTGTTCATAACCATCCTTTTTTGCTTGTGAAGCATAGTAAGTATACTTATTTCTTGCTTGACTTTCACCTGCAAAAGCAGCCATTAAATTTTGTTCTGTTTTACTTCCTTTTAATTCCATAATTACCTCGACTTTCTATTTAAAATTATAACTTTTAAAAAAAGTAATGTCAACACGACATTACTAAATTTTATTACATTTTAGTTACTTGTATTAAATCTACTTCAACTGGAGTTTCTTGTCCAAATAAATCTATTAAAACTGTTAATTTTTGATTTTCTTTATCTTCACTTTCAATCTTACCAGACATTTCTTTAAATGGACCATCAATAATCATAACAGTATCTCCAACTTCTACATCTGTATTGATTGGTTTTGCTTGTTCTCCATCACCAATAAATTTCTTAACTTCTTCTGGTGATAGTGGAATTGGTTTTGCTCCTTTACCAGAAGATCCAATAAATCCTGTTACTCCTGGAGTATTACGTACAACATACCAAGCTTCATCACTCATAATCATTTCAATTAAAACATAACCTGGAAATAATTTACGAACCTTTTCTTTTTTAACACCATCTTTTACATCTATTTCTGTTCTTTCTGGAATAACAACTCTAAATATATTATTTTCCATACCCATACTTTCACGTCTAGATTCTAGATAGTCTTTTACTTTTTGTTCATGTCCACTATAAGCATTAACAACATACCATAATTTTTCTTCTTCCATTATAACCCCCTAAAAAAATAACTCTCTTAAAAATGCAAATAATGCAGCTAATCCATAAAAGAATAATCCAAAAAATACAAGCATCACAATAGTTATACATGAATATTTAACTAATGTTTTAAAATCAGGCCATCTAACAGCTTTAATTTCTTTCTTAATTCCTTTAAAAAATCTTTTAATTGCTTTCACAAAAATCCCTCCAAAAAAAAACACTTCTTTGTGTAATTAAATAATATCATATAATTTATATTATTTCAAGTGTTTTTATATTATACACTAAATAAAAAGTTAATTTCCCAATATTTTATGAACGGGAAGTTACATTTATAAATAACTTGTATATTTAAATA
>CANRCA010000063.1 GCA_947628985.1 uncultured Bacilli bacterium
TTCTCTAATACTTCGTCGATACCTACGCGTATAAGGGACTTTCACCCTCTAGCTAAATGTCATGCACGACACACTTATAAAAAGTGTTATTGAAAACACTTTTTATTTATGTACTAAAACCATATCTCCAGTTTCAATTTCATTATATGCTTTTTGTGCATCATTTAAATTTAATCTTACACAACCATGAGAACCATCAGTATGATAATTTTGAGAACCAAACATTTCATCACTTTGATAAATATAATCATGAAATCCTATGCCACCATCAAATGGAACCCAATAGCTAACAGGACACTCATAATCAGACCCTCTTAAACATGCATTTAAATATTTACCATCAATATCAAAATATCCAATATTAGTTTGTGTTGAATCTTTTCCAGTTGTACAATTTGTTTCAAGAGTTGTTTCTTTATTATTTATAATTCTAAATAATTGACTTTCTAAATCAATTTCAACAAACTTATCAGGAAGTTTAGTTAAATTATTTTTTAAAATATAACCAGTATTATTATTTTCATCTAATATAAAACTATAATCATTAATATCATAAGCAAGTACTTTTTGATATGCATCAATAGTATTAATTATATTATTAGAATTATCTTCTTTATAAATATTAGAATTCATATTTAAATAAGCAAGATATATTTTATTGTTAGTTTTATAGTCTTCAAAATTAATAGTTTCTTTTTCTTCTTTTATTTCATTATTTTTTTGATAATCATAGTCATAAGTTATATTATCAATTAAATTTTCATTTTTAGTTTCTAAAATAGTATCTTCATATTTTATTGTCTTTTGATTAATTTCTTTATTAGTTTTATCTTTACTATTTTTACTAGGACTAAGTAATAATATACCTAATAAAGTAGTTAATGCAAGTACACCAGACATTTTAGCAGTATAATTATTTTTCATATTTCCCCCTTTTTAAAACGCCTCATATTATATCATATTTAGAGTAAAAAGTAAATAATTTGTTATTTTATAAAATTTTATTTTGTATAAGATATATTAATTTGTTATAATTGAATTAAGGTGAGGATAATGGAAGTAAAACTTATGAATTTTTTTAATGCAGTAGATTTTGATAAGGAATTTACTCACTATTTTGAAAGTGCTCATGTAAATGATGTACTAATGAATAAAAAAACTAATAGAATGACACTAGTATTAGAATTAGATGATTTAATACCAATAGAAGTATTTAAAGAATTATGTAATAAAGGTAAAAATTTAAAAGGTGCTAGTGACGTTAGATATAAATTTATAATTAAAAATCAAAATTATGATAAATTAAATGATTACTTTAATTATTATTTTGATATTTTAAATACTAAATGTCCTATGCTAAGTAGTATAGATAGATCTAGAATTACTTTTGAATCAAATGTAATAAATTTTGAATTATTAAATGAAGTAGAAAAAAATAAAATAGATTCGTTAGTTGATAAAATAATACTTTTTTTAAGTAATATGGGATTTAATGATATAGAAATAAATTCTAAAATAAGTGAAGAATTAAGAGAAGAATTTAAAAAAGAACAAGAAAAAGAAAATAAAAAAATAAAAAATGTAAGTGTTGAATCTAATTTAATTAAAGGTAAAAATGTAATAGGAGAACCTTCACATATTAAAAATTTAATTGCTAATGAAGATAATGTTATATTAATAGCAAATGTTTTTGGAATGTACTCTAAATCTACACAAAGTGGATGGTATATTGTAACTCTTAAAATAACTGATTTAGAAGATAGTATTGTTTCTAACATATTTACTAAGAGTGAAAATGAATATAATCATTTATTAGAAAAAATTAAAGTAGGTAAATGGTATAAATTTAGAGGAAGTGTTAAATTTAATACAAGAAGTAATGATTATGAATATACAATAAATGATATAGAAACTTATGATAAAGAAGAAACTAAACTTGTAGATGATGCAGAAGTTAAAAGAGTAGAATTACATGCTCATACTATGATGAGTCAAATGGATGGGCTTACTAAAGTAGATTTATCTGCTCATACATGTGAACTAGTATCTAGGTGTATTGAAATGGGTTATAAAGGAGTTGCTATTACAGATCATAATGGTTGTCAAGCATTTCCAATCGCATATCAAATTATTTCTAATTACAATAAAGGAAAAGAAGAGAAAGATAAATTTAAAGGTTTATATGGAACAGAACTTACTTTAGTAGAAGACATGATTAAAATAGTAGTAAGACCAACTGATACTCCACTAGAACATACTGAATATGTAGTTTTTGATACAGAAACTACTGGTTTTAATGCCGCTAGTAAAGATCAAATGATAGAAATAGGAGCAGTTAAAATAAAAGATGGAGTAATAACTGATAGATTTGATGAACTTATTAATCCTGGAAAACATATACCAGACAGAATAACAGAACTTACAGAAATAACTGATGAAATGGTAAAAGATGCATTAAATGAAGAAGAAGCAACAAAGAAATTTTTAAAATGGGCTAATGGTCTTCCAATGGTAGCACATAATGCTAAATTTGATATTTCATTTATAGAAATGGCTATGAAAAAATACAATTTAGGTGAATTTAAAAATACAGTTATAGATACATTAGAATTATCAAGAAGTTTAGATCAAGGATTTGCAAGACATAGTTTATCAGCTTTAGTAAAAAGATATAATGTACCATTTGATGAAGAGAGTCATCATAGAGGAGATTATGATGCAGAAGGTACTGCTTTAGTATTTCATAAAATGTTACAAAAATTAATATCACAAAATTATGAAAAAATAAGTGATTTAGATAGATTAATATCAAAAGATGAAATGTATAAATTTGGTAGAACTTTTCACTTTAATGCTATTGCTTTAAATAGAAAAGGACTTAAAAACTTATTTAAAATAATATCACTTGCAAATACAAAATATTTATATAGAACACCACGTATTCCAAGAAGTGAATTAGAGAGTTTAAGAGAAGGTTTGTTAATTGGAAGTGGTTGCTATGAAAGTGAAGTATTTGTAGAAGCAAGAAGTAAAGATGGAGAAGAACTTTCAAATATAATTAATTTCTATGATTATGTAGAAGTACAACCACCTGAAGTATATGATCATTTATTACAAACAGGAGATTTTAGTAATATATTTGAATTAAAAAATCATATTAAAAAAATTATTGATGCAACTAAGAGTGCAGGTAAATTAATTGTGGCTACAGGAGATGTACATCATTTTACAAGAGAAGATAAAATCTATAGAGAAATAATAGTACATCAAAAAGTACCGGGTGGAGGAAGACATCCACTTTCTAAAACAGAAATTACAAATATTCCATCCCAACATTTTAGAACTACTAAAGAAATGTTAGAAGATTTTAATTTTTTAGATCCAGATTTAGCATATGAAATAGTGGTTACTAATACAAATAAAGTATTAGATATGGTAGAAGAAATAGAAGTAATTATTAATACTCATGGAGTTCCATTTAGTCCAAGAGTTAGAAGCGATGATGGACAAAGTTATTTAGATTGTCCAAGAGTTGTAACAGACTTAGTTTATGAAAAAGCATCCTCTTTAT
Organism: uncultured Bacilli bacterium; assembly: GCA_947628985.1. Lineage (GTDB taxonomy): Bacteria > Bacillota_I > Bacilli_A > RF39 > UBA660 > CAG-1000. The sequence continues at coordinate 3,572 of CANRCA010000063.1, forward strand.
ATGGAAGTCCTCTTCCTCATAATATAGAAGAAAGAATAAGTAAAGAACTTTATGGAGATGCTGTATATAATTATTGGGAAAATAAATTAAAAAAAGAAAATCCAGATATTACAGAAGAAAAATTAGAAGAAGAAATATTTTCTCATTTACATGAAACTTTAATTGAAGGATTTGATAAAGTAAAAGAATTAATTAAAGAAGTTGTACTTGAAAAATGGGAAGATGATACTCCTCAGAGTGAAGAAGAAATAAATAAAAGAATTAAAAAAGAACTTGGAGGAATTATAGGTGGTGGATTTGATCCAATATACTTAATTGCTCAAAGATTAGTTAAACACTCTAATGATGATGGATATTTAGTTGGTTCAAGAGGTAGTGTAGGTAGTAGTTTTGTAGCAACACTTATGGGAATAACAGAAGTAAATCCACTTTCAGCACATTATAGATGTGAAGAATGTAAAACAAGTATATTTGAAGATGAAAATGGTGAATCTTTAGGTAAAACTTATTCTAGTGGATTTGATTTACCAGATAAAAAATGTCCTAAATGTGGTCATAAAATGACTAAAGATGGACAAGATATGCCATTTGCAACATTCTTAGGATTTAATGCAGATAAAGTACCAGATATAGATTTAAATTTTTCTGATTTAAATCAAGCATCAGCTCACGAATATACAAAAGTATTATTTGGAGTAGATAATGTTTATAGAGCAGGAACTATAGGTACAGTTGCAGAAAAAACTGCATATGGTTTTGTAAAAGGATATTATGAAGATAAAGGTATATTTGATAAAAGAAGTTGTGAAATAGAGCGTCTTGCAGCAGGATGTACTGGAGTTAAAAGAACAACTGGTCAACATCCAGGAGGTATAGTTGTTGTACCAGATTATATGGAAGTAAGTGATTTTACACCATATCAATATCCTGCAGATGATAATACTTCTGCATGGAGAACAACACACTTTGATTATCACTCAATTGAAGAAGATTTATTAAAATTAGATATTTTAGGACATTCTGATCCAACACAATTAAGATTAATACAAGATTTAAGTAAAACAGATGTTACAAAAGTACCATTAGATGATAAAGATACTATGAGTATATTTTCAAGTACTAAAGTTTTAGGTGTTACAAATGAACAAATAATGTGTCCTACTGGAACACTTGGAATACCAGAATTTGGAACACCATTTACAATAGGAATGGTTGATGAAACAAAACCAACTACATTTGCTGAACTTGTTAAAATATCAGGACTTTCTCATGGTACTGATGTTTGGCTTGGAAATGCTCAAGAGTTAATTAAAAATAACATAGTTCCATTTAAAGAAGTAATCGGATGTCGTGATGATATTATGGTTTATTTAATGTATCATGGTGTAAAACCAATTAAAGCATTTAAAATAATGGAATTTGTTCGTAAAGGAAAAGCATCAAAAGATCCAGCTACTTGGGAAGAACATAAACAAACAATGATTGATGCAGGAATAGAAGATTGGTTTATTAATTCTTGTCAAAAAATTAAATACATGTTTCCAAAAGCACATGCAGCTGCATATGTAACAAGTGCATTTAGAATAGCTTGGTATAAAGTACATATGCCAGTATACTTTTATGCAACATGGTTTTCTACTAAAGCAACTGATTTTGATATTGAATCTATGATTAAAGGATATGACGCAATTAAAAATAGACTTGTAGAAATTAAATCAAAAGGATATGATGCTAGTAACAAAGAATCAGGAATATCAGAAAGTTTAAATGTAGCTCTTGAAATGTCTGCAAGAGATATAAAAGTTGCACCATTTGATTTATATAAAAGTAAAGGCTTGATTTTTACAGTAGAAGATGATAAAACATTAATACCACCTTTTGTTACAATAGATGGTTTAGGTGAAGTAGTTGCTAAAAATATAGAAGCAGAAGCACAAAGAAAACCTTTTGTAAGCATAGAAGACTTCCAAAATAGATGCAAAGTTTCACAAACAATTGTAGATAAATTAAGAACATTAGGATTATTTAAAGGACTTCCTGAAAGTTCTCAATTAAGTCTATTTGATTTTGAGGTATAAAATGAAAGTAAGAGTTTTAGGTAGTAGTAGTTCAGGTAATTCAACTTATGTTGAATTTGATGATGTTAAATTTTTAATAGATGTTGGTTTAGGATTTAATGATATTAAATCAAAATTAGCAGAAATTGGAGTAAATCCAGAAGATATAAATTTTATAATAATTACACATGCACATACAGATCATGTTAAAAGTTTACATTCATTTAGTAGAGTTTATAATACTAAAATATATATTTCATATGATACATTTCAAGAATATAGTAAAAAAGATTTAATAAATAATTATGAATTTTTTGATGAATTAGATAATATAATGGGAATAAAAATAACTAAAATACCAATTTCACATGATAAAAAAGGATTTGGATTTATATTTGAAAAAGATAATTTATCCCTTGCATATATGACAGATACAGGTATGATACATTCTAGATATCATGATAAATTTAAAAATAGAACAGTATATTTATTAGAAAGTAATCATGATGTTGAAATGGAAATGAATGGTACTAAAGATGAAATGACTAAAATAAGAAATATTGGTGATCAAGGTCATTTATCAAATGAAGAATGCGCTATGTATTTAAATAAATTTATAGGAGAAAATACTAAATCAATAATATTACTACATATAAGTGATCATGATAATACATATGAAAAAGCATATAATGTAAATAGAGAAGCAATAGATAATAGAATTAATGTTTATCTTGCATATAAAGATAAAATAAGTGAAGAAGTAATAGTTTAATAATAAATTGTTATTTCTTTTTTTTCATATGTAAAAGCCTCAAGAACCCTCTTGATATATATATATGGTGTACTCCCAAAAAGGGTAAAAAATAATAACAATGTCTTTTTTGTACATTTTTATATTCCCTTTTTTATACATTTTTAAAGTGTCATTATAACCAAGTCCACCATATATATTTTTTAATCTTACTAAGAAAATTATATATATATATGGAAAGTCAACAAAAAAGATAATATTTGATATAATAGAAGTGTAAAGATAGGAGTAGTAAAAATGTTTCGAGTAAATAATGTAAATAACGAACAAGTAGA
>CANRCA010000064.1 GCA_947628985.1 uncultured Bacilli bacterium
AATGGCAGGGGTAGTAGGAATCGAACCCACACAAACGGTTTTGGAGACCGCTATTCTACCGTTAAACCATACCCCTATGCATAAAATATAATAATATATTTTATTATATTTGTCAATTTATATTTTATAATTTTAAAAATATAATAAGTAATAATTTGATATAATAAAGTAGGTGATATAAATGAAATTTGACGATTTAAGAAATAAGTATCCAAAATTTATTTATAAGAAATATGAAATTTTAGATCAAAATGATTCATATTTAATAACATTTTATTTTGAAATTGAAGGATTATGTGAATTTAAACCAACACTTAAAATAAAAAAAAGTAAAAATAATTTAGATAATGATTTATTTAATTATTTAGTATTTCATGTAGGACTTATTGAACTTATTAGTTATTATAAGTGTACTTGTAGTAAAGAAATAGTTATTGAATGTGGATACTTAAATGAAGAACAAATTTCATGGTTTAAAAAACTTTATTATTATGGACTTGGTGAATTTATGTATGTTAATAATATTAATATTAGCATGGATGAACTCGTAAATATTACTTGTACTTCTAATTTAAAATATGATAAAGAATTAAAAATAAATACTAGTGGAAATTTAGTTGCTATTGGAGGAGGAAAAGATTCAATAGTAAGTTTAAAAATATTAAAAGGTTTAGATAACTTATGCTTTATGATTAATCCAAAAGAACCAGGAATTAAAGCAATAGAACAATCTGGTTATAATGAATATTGTAGTGTAGAAAGAACATTAGATAAAAAAATAATAGAATTAAATAATCAAGGATTTTTAAATGGACATACACCATTTAGTTCACTTGTTGCATTTATTTCTTATTTATGTGCATATATAAATGGAAAAAAATATATTATATTATCAAATGAAAGTAGTGCTAATGAATCTACTGTTATTGGAACTAAAATAAATCATCAATATTCAAAAACATATGAATTTGAAAATGATTTTAATTTATATACTGAAAAGTATTTTAAAATAGATATTAAATATTTTTCACTTTTAAGATGTTTATCAGAATTTCAAATAGCAGAATTATTTTCACAATATAAAGAGTATCATCAAATATTTAAAAGTTGTAATGTAGGAAGTAAAAGTATTCCTTGGAAATGGTGCTGTAATTGTCCTAAATGTTTATTTGTATATATTATGTTATCTGCATTTTTAACAAAAGAAGAACTTTATGATATATTTAAAGAAGATATGTATAATAATAAAGAATTATTGGATACTTTTATAGAGTTAATAGGATATTCAAAAACAAAACCATTTGAATGTGTAGGAACTTATAGTGAAGTTAGATATGTAGTTAGTTTAGTAATTCAAAAATATAAAGATGAAGAATTGCCATACTTATTAAAATATTATAAAGAACATTATAAATTAGAATTAGATAAAGATTATAAAAGAGAATTTAATAATGAAAATAATATACCAGATGAATTTTTAAAATTAGTTAAAAATGAATTAGAAAGAGTAAATGAGTTGATAAAATGATAGAAAAAATTATTAATGAATTAAAAGATAAAAATGTAGCTATACTTGGATTTGGTATGGAAGGTATTTCATCATATAATTTTATTAGAAAATATTCTAATCAAAAATTAACAATAATTGATAAAAATAATATAACTATTAAAAATCCTAAATTATTAGAAGATAAAAATTTAGAAATTATTTATGGAGATGATTATCTTAATAATTTAGAAAAATATGATTTAGTAATTAAAAGTCCAGGTGTAATAACTAAAGATATAGATGTAAGTAATATAAAATTTACTTCACAACTTCAATTATTATTAAAATATAATAAAGATAATGTAATTGGAATAACAGCAACTAAAGGAAAAAGTACAACTTCTACATTAACTTATGAAGTATTAAAGTCTTCAAATGAAAAATCTTTATTAGTTGGTAATATAGGAAGAGCTATATTTGATGATATAGATAAAATGGATGAGGATACTTATGTAGTAGTTGAAATGTCTGCTTTACAACTTGAGTTTGTAACATATTCTCCACATATCGCAGCAATTATAAATTTATATGAAGATCATCTTGATCATGCTGGTAGTATAGAACATTATCATCATAATAAATTAAATATTTTTAAATTTCAAAATGAAAATGATTATGCTATATATTCAAAAGATATAGAACCATTAAATAGTTATATTACTGATAAATATAAAGCTATTAAATATGGTATTACATTAGAAAATAAAGATGATAAAAATGTAACACATATTAAAGATGATTATGTAACTTTAAATAATAAACAATTATATAATACAAAAGATGAAAGAAAATTATTAGGTGAACATAATTTAAGAAATATAATGTTTGTTCTTACAATATCACAAATTTTAAATTTAGATTTAGAACAAGTAATAAATACAATTAATAACTTTAAAGGTTTGCCTCATAGACTTGAATATGTTTGTACTTTAAATGATGTAATATATTATAATGATTCAATAGCTACTATACCTGATGCCACTATTAATGCTATTAAATCACTAGAGAAAGTTAATACATTAATATTTGGTGGAATGGATAGAGGAATAAGTTATCAAGAATTAATAGATTTTCTAAATACAGGTATAGTTGAAAATTTAATATGTATGCCAACTACAGGATATAAAGTAGCAGACTTAATAACTAATAAAAATGTAAATGTTATTAAATGTGAAAAACTAGAAGATGCAGTAAAAATAGCAAAACAAGTAACTAAAAAACAAATGATATGTTTATTAAGCCCCGCAGCATCTAGTTATGAATACTTTAAAAATTTTGAAGAAAAAGGAGATACTTATAAAAAACTAGTTAAAGAAAATAATTAGTATCTTTTTGGTTATAATAAAAATATGAAAAATAAAATTTTAGTATTAATAAGTTTTTTAATAGTTGTTATTTTATTAGTTAAAATATTTTATAAAAAAGAAATTAAAAATACAAATTTAGAAGTAAAAGATGAATTAACAAAATTAGTTAATGATAAAATTAATAATATGAGTGAAGATGAAAAAATAGCTCAAATGTTAATTGTATCAATAGATGAAACTAAAATGACTAAAAAATTAGAAGAAGAGTTAACTTTAAATAAAGTAGGTGGGGTTATATTATTTTCTAGTAATATAACAGATTATGATACAACACATAAATTAATTGATGATATAAAATCAACTAATGATATTCCAATGTTTATATCTATAGATGAAGAAGGTGGAAGTGTACAAAGATTAATATCTTTAAAAGAATATAATTGTAATATTCCATCAATGTTTGAACTTGGTAAAACTAATGATAGTGATTTATCATATCAAATAGGTAAAGTAATCGCAGAAAATTTAAGAACACTTGGTATTAATATGGATTTTGCTCCAGTAATTGATGTAATTGATAGTGGCACTAATAAAGTAATTGGTAGTAGAAGTTTTAGTACAGATGAAAGTGTTGTTTCAAATATGGGTATTTCTTTATATAAAGGATTACTTGATAATCATATAATTCCAGTATATAAACATTTTATCGCAGGTGGGGCTTCTAAAAATGATTCACATTATATGTTACCAGTTGTATCAAAAACAAAAGCAGAATTATATCAAAAAGATTTAATTCCATTTATTAACGCTATTAAAAATGATGCTAAAGTTATAATGGTAGGACACTTATCACTTCCAAATATAACAAATGATAATACACCATCATCTTTATCTAAAGAAGTAATAACAGATTTATTAAAAAATGAATTAAATTATAAAGGACTTATTATAAGTGATGCTTTAAATATGATAGCAATAAGTGATAATTATAGTGAAAAAGAAATATATGAACTTGGTATAAATGCAGGGCTTGATATATTATTAATGCCAAAAAGTATAGAAAGCGCTATTAAATTAATTAAAGAAAGTATTAATGATGGAAATATTTCTATTGATAGAATTAATGAATCAGTAAGTAAAATATTAACAATAAAATATCAATATTTAAATGAAAATTATTCATTAGATAGAAGTATGTTATGTAATCAAAATCATTTAGAAATAATATCTCAAATAAAAAATAAGTGAAAACTTATTTTTTAGGTGCATAAATATTTATTCCATATTTTTGTTCAGTTCTATCGTAAAATAAATCTTTCATAGGTGGATTGTAAGTAAGTAAGAACATAATTATATAAACAATAATTATAGATGTAATACTTATTATTTTTTGATATTTAATTTCATTCATTTTTAGTATAAAGTAACCAATTAAATTACTAATAAATATAGATATTAATAATATTATAAATGTTACTATCATATGTTCTCCAAATATTTTGTTAATTGGTAAATAAATAAGTAAATTAACAGGAATACATATAATAGATTTTAAAAATACACTTAATAAAAAATTATTATTTATAATATTAAATTTTTTCATTATATAATATTCTAAAACTCCATAAATTAAAATAGTTGTATAAATCATTTTCATATGTTCCCAAACACTTTCATTTACAGGAAAAAATAATGAAAATATAGGATTTGGAAACCAATCATATAAGAAATGTGTTAAAAAACATAATATAAAAGTAATAATTGTATTAATAAAAATCATTTTTTTAAGATTCATAATATCACCATTATTAATATATCCTAAATTTTAATAATTATTCTACTTTAAAAGTTTATAATTTAGTGATATACTAATTATTATAGGAGAGAAACATGAAAGATATTAATGTACTTTTAAATAATGGAGTAAATGTTAAACAAAGTTTAGAATTATTTGGTGATATGAAATTATATGATGAAACACTTAATGATTTTTTAGAAATTGTTGATGAAAAAATATCTAATTTAGAAAAATATAAATCTATTAATGATATGCAAAATTATTCTATTGAAGTTCATTCTTTAAAAAGTGATGTTAGATATTTAGGATTTATGGAAGTTGGAGATTTAGCATATGATTTAGAATTAAAAAGTAAAGATAATGATATACAAACTATTAATTTAGAACATCCAAAATTAATATCTGAGTTAAATAATGTAATAAATATTTGTAAAAAATATATTGGAATTGATACTGAAATTAAAAATGAACATTATCAAGATCCTATAGTTAATATTGATGATGATAAAAAACATGACATAATGGAAGAAGCTATAACTTATCAAGATCCAATAATTGAAAAATCTGAAATAAATCAAAATAAAGATGGAATTATATTAGTAGTTGAAGATTCTAATATAGTTGCAAATTATGTTAAAAAAGTATCTGAAAATAATTATGAAGTATTAATGGCTTCTAATGGAGAAGAAGCATTAAATTTACTTAAAGAAGAAATAATTTCTAAAATAAAAGTATGTTTTTTAGATCTTAATATGCCAAAATTAAATGGATATGAAGTACTTAAATATTTTAAAGAACATAATTATTTTAGAAAAATACCAGTAATAATTATAAGTGGAGAAGAAGATTATGAATTACTTGAAAAAGTAAAAGAATATCCAATTATTGATATATTATCAAAACCATTTAATGAAAGAGATATAAAAGAAGCTATAAATAAATGTTTAGTAACATATTTTTAAGGAGTAATACTCCTTTTTATTATGCATAAAAAATTATATCATTAATAAAATATATTGAGGTGGAAGATGAATAGACAAAATTTATGGTTTTTAACATTATTTTCTTTAATACTTATTTTAGGAGTTTATTATATTACTTTACCAAGTGATATATTTAGTAAAAAAGGAGTAAAAAATGTAAGTAAAAATATTGATGTAGAAGTTAGTGAAAGTAATAAGTTAGTATCTCTTAGAGTAGAAAGAGATGAGAAAATTAGTAGTGTTATGAGTGAACTTCAAGAAAAAATAGTTTCATCTACTAGTACTGAAGAAAAAAATTCTGCTTTTGAAGAACTTCAAGTATTAAATTTAGCTAAAGGAAAAGAAACATATTTAGAAGATAAAATATTAAATAATTTTAAAATTAATTCATTTGTAGAAATTAATAATGATAATATTAATGTAACAATTTCTTCTAAAGAACATAATAGTAATCTTGCTAATGAAATAATGAGAAGTGTTCAAGAAGAATTTGAAGATAAAAAAAATATAACTATAAAATTTGAGTCTTAAATAGGCTTATTCAATCACTTATTTATGCTTTCTTTCATAAATTATTTTAGAATAAGACATAAAAGATATGTTTGAAAGAAGGTGTATATGACAAGTAATATATTAACCAAGAGAGAAAAAGATGTATTTTTACTTCTTATTAAAAATAAAAGTACTAAAGAAATAGCACAAGAACTTAATATAAGTGAAAAAACAGTTAGAAATCATGTATCAAATGCTATGCAAAAATTAGGATGTAAGGGAAGAGCAGGAGCTGTAATAGAACTCTTGAAGTTAGGTGAAATTTCTTTGTAAAAGTTACATTTTGTAACTTTTTTAACTGTATTAAAATTTATTCAGGATTAAGCGATTAAACTTGACTTTTCATATATATATATGGTGTGCTCCCAAAAAGGGTTAAAAGTACCATATATATTTTTTAATCTTACTAAGAAAATTATAT
>CANRCA010000065.1 GCA_947628985.1 uncultured Bacilli bacterium
TTTTAGTTCATATATCATATTAACTAAATTATTAAGTAAACTATTTGTTATATTATCTTTCTTAATATTAATAATTTCAAGATTATTAGTATCAGTATAACTAATAGCTTTATCATCAATTTCAAGTATCGCATTAATTGTTGTAATAATCATTGTACTAAATGATGCACAAACTATATCTTTTCCATAATCTGCATACATTGCATGACCATTACAATAAATACTTTCAATTATATTATTTTTTTTAATAATATTTACTTTAATCATTATTTTGTAATAGATTTAATAAGTATTTTTGTATAAGGTTGTCTATGTCCTTGAGTTTTTCTATATTTTTTCTTTGGTTTGTATTTAAATACTAGAACTTTCTTTTGTTTACCATGTTTTAATACTTTAGCAACAACCTTAGCTCCTTTTACAGTAGGAGTACCTACTTTACCATCAACATATAAAACTTCATCAAAAACAACTTCTGCATCTACATCGTTATTTAATTTTTCAACATATAGTTCTTGTCCTTCTTCAACCATATATTGTTTTCCACCTGTAACAAATATTGCTTTCATTTTATTCCTCCTTCAATAAGACTCGCTCTTAAGGTAAGTTAAACTTTTTTAACCTTTTCAATGCGGTTGTAGAGAAAGATTTCTACAAACACGGATATTTTAGCATATTTACTTACTTCTGTCAAATATTTTAGATAAAAAATTTTTTTCAAATTCATTATTTATTATATGAGAATAATCTCTTTTAAATAAATTTATATTATTAGTTATTCTAATCTTTTTAAAATTATACTCATTTAAATATCTTTCTAATAAAAATTTATTATATTTATATTTAATATTATAAAATTCTATTATTATACATTTAATTAAAAATATAGTTAAAATTAAAGCAAATAAAGTTTTATTAAATAATATAAAATATAATATAAATATTATTGAAATTATAATCGCTATTAAATTAGAAACTTTATATGGAAAAATTTTATCTAATAATATATTTAATAATTTACCTCCATCTAATGGAATTATAGGCATAAAATTAAATGATATTAATAAGAAATTTATTTTTTTAATTATATTAAATACATGATTAGTTATAAGCATATTATTATAAAGTATTAAAATTAATAAATAAAATATTAATTGAAATGTAATACCTCCAATTAAAACAAATAATTCTTTATTAGTATTTATATTTAAATCTTCATTATATTTAGTTATACCACCAAATGGATAAATTATTATTTCTGAATATTTAAAATTAATTAATTTTCCAAAAAAATAATGTCCACTTTCATGAACAAATATTATTAATAAAAATAAAAACATATATTCAAAATAACCAGCTAAAAAAGCAAGTAATAAAAATACATATGTAGTATTATGTATTTTTAATTTCACTCTTCATTCACTACTTTTCCATCTTTATATAATACAAAATAATATTCATTAGATGCAGTGCCTATAGTAGTACCTTTTTCTAAATAATCATATAATTTAACACTTTCTTTTATATTTCCATACCAAGCATAATAACCATTACTTTGTTGAATAATTATTGTATTATTATATCCTTCTTTTTCTCCAATGAATGTTACTATTCCACTATCTTTTAATTTTATTTCTTCGTTTTCACCTACAAAATATTTTACTCCATCTAAATATTTTTCTTGTGTTTTAGTATCAAAATTTGCTACTGGTAAAGTATCATCTTTTTCTTCTGTTTTAAAAATAGATGTTACTTTATTTACTAATTTATTTACTTTACTAAAATCCATTGTATTATTTAAAACATCATTAATAAGAAAATTTCTAAATTTAGAAGAAAAATTACTAGCAATTAATACTATCATAACAAAAATAACTATTGTTAAGAATTTACTTAATAGTTTTTTAAAAAAATTATTACTCTTTTTATTTTTATTACTACTTATTTTATTACTTTTATATTCTTCATATGTCATATTAAATAATATGAATATTATTCATTTTTATTCATAGATTCATAAAAACTAAAATATTTATTTTTTCCAAATACAATATGATCTACTACTGGAATAGCCATTAATTTACCTATTTGAAATAACATATAAGTTACTTCTTCATCTTGACTACTAGGTGTTGGGTCTCCACTTGGATGATTATGTATAACTATTATTGAATATGCACTTTCTAAAAAAGCATATTTAAATACTTCTCTAGGATGAACGCATGATGAATTAATTGTACCTTTAAATAATAATTTATATGTTATTAATTTTGATTTAGCATCTAAATATATAGCATAAAAATTTTCTTGTTTTTCATTAATAAAAATATCTTTAAAATATTCATATATTAATTTAGAATTATTAAGTTTAATATTATCTTTATCAACTTGAAAGTATACTCTTTTTCCTAATTCTAATGATGATAATATTTCTATTGCTTTAACTTTACCTATTCCATTTATTTTAGTAAGTGAATTAATACTTAAATTTTTAAGTTCATTTATATTTTTTAATTTACTTAATATTTGATTAGAAAGTTCTTTAACAGAACAATTTTTAGTACCAGTTTTAATAATTATAGATAATAGTTCTTCATTAGATAAATTTTTTATTCCATATTTAATAGCCCTTTCTCTAGGTCTTTCTGAATCTAACATATCTTTTATCATTTTAACCTCTATAATTATATTCGCTAAAATAATCAAAAACACTTTAAAAAAAGAAGAATTATTTTATTTTAATTCTTCTATTACTTGATGTAAATTATCTGCTTTAATAATTTCAATATCATAATTATTTTTTTCTTTTTCTTTTATTGCTTCATCATAATTTTCACTTGGTACTATAAATATATCTGCTTTCTTTTTAACAGCGCCTGCAAGTTTATATTTAACTCCACTTATACTTCCAACTACACCATTTGCATCTATTGAACCAGTACCAGATATCTTTCTACCTTTAGTTAAATCAAATTCTGTAATTCTATTATATATTTCAAGCGCACACATAAGTCCTCGTGAAGAACCACTTTCATTATCTTTAAATATAAATTCTACTTTAGGAGTGGTACTTATATTTTTAAGTTCTGATAAAAGTACTCCTATTATTACTTTATCATTTTCTTTTGTTAAAACACTATAACACTCAATAATTTTATTATTTCTTAAAACATTTAATTTAATTTTATCATTTTCTTTATATTTAGCTATTTCATTTGTAAGTTCATCAAAATTATTAATATTTACTCCATTTATACTTTTAATTGTGTCTCCTATTTTAAGATTAGTATCTGCTATATCATATATATAAGATACAACTATATCTAAACTATCAATATTATATTCAATACCTGCTTCTGTAAAAGCCGCTATTACTGCATCATAACTAGTTTGTTTTAATGATATTTTATTTCTTTCTTCTATTTCATTTTGATTTTCATCTTCTATTCTCATATCATCTATTGATACAATATCCCAATTTGGAATAATATATGAAAGTAATATATTTGGAATAGTTGCTTTTCTAGCAGTTACATATGTTAAATTAAAACTACCACTTTCATTATAAGAAGAATCTATTTCAATTCTATCATTTAGATTTTGTAAACTACCAGGAGAATATATATTATAATCAAAATCTATTAAGAAAATCATAGTAATTATAACTAATATAATATAAAATTTATAATTTGTTTTAATATCTTTTTTTATAGTATTAAATATCTTTTTAAACATATTTTTTTAACCTCAATAATATTATATCACAGATAGGATTTTATTATGAAAAAATACAAATTTTTATTATTAACTATAATATTAATAATATTTATATTAAATATTGATATAGTAATTAATGGAACAAAAAATGCTAGTATTATATTTTTTAATAAAGTATTTATTTCTATTTTTCCATTTATTATTTTAAGTGATATTTTAATTTATTATGATTATCATATATTTTTAAAAGATAAAATAGGTAAATTTATATCTAAATTATTTAATATAGATCCAAATACATCTATTATTTTTATATTAAGTATTTTAACAAGTCATCCTGCTAATAGCGTATATATAAAAGATATGCTTGATAATAATTTAATAGATATTAATACTTCTAATAAAATATTAACTTTTACTTATTTTCCATCTATATCATTTGTAATTGGTACTATTGGCATAAGTATTTATAAAAGTTTTAAAATTGGTTTAATATTATATCTATTTTGTTTTTTAAATAATATTTTAATAGGTATTTATTTAAGAAAAATAAAAAGTAACTATTCTTTAAATAATAATATTATTAAAGATAAAAATATATTTGATGTTATTAAAAAATCAATTTTAAAAGCATTTAATACATCACTTATTATATTAGGTAATTTAGTAATATTTACAATAATTACAAATATTTTAATAAAATATTTAAATTTAAATGAAATAATAATTACATTATTATCTGGTATTTTAGAATTAACTAATGGAATTATACAAACATCATTATTAAATATAAATTTATTATTTAAATTATCACTTACATTATTCTTTTTATGTTTTAGTGGTTTATCAATTATATTTCAATCATCAAGTATATTAAGTGAATATAAAATTAATATAAAAAGAATACTAAGAGTCAAATTAGTATTCTCATTATTTACTACATTTTTATTTATGATTTTAGGTAAATTTATTATTTAATTTGTTGGAGTTAGGATAAGACGGGTAGAAAAATTAATTTGAAATGAACCATTATTATTAGCAAATTCAAATTGACTAGTAACAGCACCATCACCATGAGCACCTCCACGGAGAAACCATGGTGTACTAATGCCAACAAAATATGCAGCATCTGCAAACCATGAATTTCTTTGATTATAAAATGGTCCCATTTCTCCTGTTGCATCTCCTAATATTCTTTTATTAAATGAGAGTCCTGTACTTTCTGATGAGTATTTATCTATATATTTTGAATATGTTGAATTTGTTACTATATCATCCATTCCACTATTTTTTGGATTATTTTCCATATATGCCGCCATATATTCCCATGCACCACCACTCATATCATATACTCCACTTATATTTCCTGTTGTACTTGCTAAATATCCTGTTGTTGTATTCCATTGTTTATTTGCTGTAGTACTTGCTGTAGCATCTTTTGTATCTGCTGCATACCCTGTTAAAAAATTACTATTATTATTTATTCTTACTTCATCCTTTATTCCATATTTTGAATATGATAGATAAGAAACAGCTCCCCACTCTGTATTCTTAATCATATGGCTATCTAGACTTCTATTAAAGTTATATGCACTCATAAAGAAATTATATACATTTGAATTTATCCATGAATATACATTTGGCTTTACTATTATATTATTTGATTTTACTTCATTAATTTCTGCTTTTGCTGTTGACCATGAAGATGTATCAGTTATTGGTAATGTTACATCACTATTTTGATTATATCCTGTTTCAAACTTACCTACCCAAAAACCATTACTTGGGATACTTAAGAATGCTGGATGTGTCATATATTCTCCTTTAGCACAACTTTCACTTCCACCACTGGTCATTGGGGTTACACATTCTACTCCATCATTCTCTTTTGTATTTTCGGTTCCAAATACTATGTCTATTTCTTGTACTTGACTTTCTGGTTGGGTTGTTTCATATCCATTATAATCTCCCATATTGAATAATTTATATTTATATTTTGGTATCCATACAAAATACGCACGAATATCTGATTCTGATATTGTATCCCCTACTTTATATTTTTTACTTGGTTTATCTACTAATATTACTGAATTTGCCCATTGTTTTTGTCCATATTCATACCATTTATTACTACTGTCATATATATCTGCATATGTTACTTCTCCATTATCTTTTATTTTTACTGGTATCATTCCCTGACCTAGTACGGGGTCTGTTCCATGTAATATTTCTTCTATATATTTTGGTTTATTCTTTTCTTCTCCATGTACTATTGCACTTCCACTACATCCTTCTACTATTAATTTATTTTCTCTATTTTCTATTTCATAAGACTTACCTATTTCATCTTTACTTATTCCATTACTATCATCTACTAGTATTTGATAATTATTATCCGCTATTTGTATACTTGTGATTTTACCTTTATTTGATAATCTTACTACATATATTAAGTTTTCTCTTGCTTCTATTTCTAATGGATTAGTTGTACTATCAAAACATGTTTTATTTCCATTATTTATTGAATTCATTACATATTGTTGTTCTGATGCTCTTATTATACTTTGTACATCACTTTTAAATGTATTCTTTCTTGCATTTCTATATAAATTTAATACATTTGGTATGGCTATTATTACTAGTATTGCTAATATTGCTATTACTGCTAATAATTCTACCAATGTAAATCCTTTTTTACTTTTCATATATACAACTCTCTTTCTACCCTTATTTATTTCTACGCTACTAAGAAAATTATATATATATATATGAAAAGTCAAGTTAAATCGCTTATTTCAGCAAAAAAGAATAAATTAATTTAAAGAGAAAAACTTTATGAAAATTAAAAGAAAAAAAGATCATAAAGTTTTTT
>CANRCA010000066.1 GCA_947628985.1 uncultured Bacilli bacterium
TTTATCAGCAAGTTCTTTTTGAGTAAGTTCTTTTTTTCCAAAAAGACCATATCTTTGTTCAATTATTTCTCTATCTCTATCATTTAATTTTTTTACTTCATTTTCAAGTAATATTTTATTATCTTTATCTTCAAGAGTTTTTTCAATCACATCATCTTCCGTTCCATATACATCTTCTATATGAAGTTCATTTCCTTCATTGTCAAAATTAATTGAATCTTCAAAACTAACTTCACTTAATCTTTTTCTATTTTTTCTTAAAAACATTAATATTTCATTATCAATACATCTAGATGCATATGTTGCTAATTTAATATTTTTATCTAATTTATATGTTTTAATTGCTTTAATTAATCCAATTGTTCCAATACTTACTAAATCTTCTAAATCATATATAGTATTATCATATTTTTTAGATAAAAATACTACTAATCTTAAATTATGTTCTATTAATTTATTTCTTGCATTAATATCCCCACTATTACATTTTCTTACTAAGTCTTCTTCTTCTAATTTTGGTAATGGTGGTGGTAATATATCAGTACTTCCTACAAAAAATACTCCATCATCCTTAAAAAATTTATCTAATATTTTTTTAACTAATTTATACATTATTCCTCCAATAACTTATAATTTAATAAACAATTATAGCCTACAAATTTCTTATTAATTATTCCAATTGATATATCATCTCTTTCACCTATTCCATCTATATATACTTTTTTAGGATTAAAACATTTAATTAATGATGTATTATCAATTGTTTTATATGGTACTAAATAAAAATTTTCATTTATTTTTTTATTTATTATAATTACTTTTCTATTATTATATGGTTCTATTAATGAATTACCTGTATCCATAAATCCATTTAAATATAATATCTTTCCATTATTTAAATATACTGTTACTTTATATTTATATGAAAATATATTCTTTAAATTATATGAAAAATATTCATAAACATTCATAATTAATGGTATTAATAATAAATAATATTTATATTTAATTAAACTTTCTAATTTAAAATAATATAATGTTCCTCCTAAAAAGAAATTTAATATATAAAAATAAATAGTATTTTTTATAAATGATTTAATATCATTAAATCCAAATGATATAAATAACATTAAACTACTTAATAATAGTTTAAATATAATTAATAAAATATTATTAATACTAAAAAATAATGTTACAAGTGATATTTCTCCTATTAAAGAAGATAATATAATTCTTATTCTTTTAGTATTAAGTTTTAATATCTTACTAATAGTTGTTAATAAAATATAATCAATTATAAAATTTAAAAATATTATTTCATCAATATAAATCATTTAAATCACCAAAATTATTGTATAAAAAAAGATATGCGATTTTTGTCGAATTACATATCTTTTTTAAATTTTTATATTTTACGTTTTAAAGTATTTTCATCAGTTGAAATATTCTTCATTTCATCTCTTAAATCTTGTAAAGTTTTTTTACCTTCTTCACTTAATCCTTTATTATATTTTAAAGGACTTATTCTTTTTTCATTTCTCATTTTATAATTTTTTATGAAAAGTCCAAAATCTCTTTGTCTTCTTCTACTTATTATATATTCTCCATTTTCATCTCTTTTATATTTTCCATTTTTATCTCTTTCATAAATAAATCCTTTATATAAATTATATGCTGATCTAAATAAAAGTTGTTTATCATAATGTTTATCTTTTACATTATTTACTGTAGAATAAATTTCTGATATTTGTTCTCCTACTACTCTATAAGAACAAAATTCATTAGCAAGTGCTTGAAAAAAACTATAATCATAATTATTTGTATGAAATTGTAAACATTTTTCAATAAATTCACCATCTAAATAACATAAATCATCTTTATATAAAACTGGTATATATTTTATTCTATTATAATAATATAATTTATTTTCTTTTAAATCTTTTTTATCTTGTGCATCAAAATAAGCAATATTTATATCTGGAATATATTCTTTTTTAGTTTTAGTAATATTTTTAAATCTATTTATTAATTCTTTTTCATTAAAATTTGATGTTAAATTATCTAAATCAGTAATTGTACTTCTATCAGTTAATTTATGATATAAATGAGAATTTACATGATATCCATCATTTTCTTTTGTAATAGTAACATTTCCATATAGATAATTATTTTTCTTAGATTTATTAAATTTATTAATTATTTCTAATATTACTTGTGCTTCTTCTTTTGTTTCTACTATCTTTTCTCTAGTATTTACATATTCTACTAAATAATATCTTTTTAATTCTTTTACTTGCATATTTTCACCCCTTAAATTGCGTATATTATATCAAAATTGACTAAAAAAGTCAATTTTTACTTTACTTAATCAAAAATTTATGTTAAATTAAATGTGGCTTAAAAAGAGGAGGCAAGTTTATAATGGCAAAAAATTTATCAAATAGAAGTAATATGAGTGCTCAAAATAGACCTTTTTCATTAAAGGCTACAAAGAAAACTCAAAAAGTTAATTTACAAACTACTGTAGTAGATGGTAAGAAAGTAAGACTTTCAACAAAAGAAATTAGAGCAAATAAAAAAAATAAATAAATCAAGGACAAACTTGATTTTTTTATTTTCTAAGAATACTACTTATTTCTTCATAAGTATAACCTTTTCTTAAAAGTGAATTAATAATTTTATCTTTATTATCTTTAAACTTTTTTAAAGCTTTTTGATAATCAATTATTATAGCATCAGAATCATATTCTATTTTTGATAATTCCTCTTCTATTAATTCTTTATCATAACCTAAATTATATAAATCATTTTTCATTTTAGTTATATACATATAATAACTTTTTGTTTTCACTAAATTTTTCTTTTTATTAATTATTTTTTTTATTTTATCTTTCCAAATATCATTTTCAATTGTATTTAAATATTCATCTATTTCACTTTCATCAAACTCAAGACTTAATAAAGATTTTTTTATTTTATAAGGACCATCTAAACTTAAATTAACTTTATCATTTATAAATGCTGTTATGTAATTCTTATTATTTAATAAATTTAATTTTTCTAATTTTGATATAACATCATCAATTATATTTTCATCAAATGATTTCTTTTTTAAATATTTAATTATTTCTTTTTTATTACGCATTTTTATTTCAATATAATTAATAGCAGAATAATATGCATCATAATATTTATTCTCATCAATTATTTTTTCTAATAAATCTATATCTACTTCATTTTTAATTAATAAATCATATTTTAAAATTACATCTTCATATAAAGTTATATCAGTATTATTAAAAAATACTTTATATTTACTCTTACCTACTTTTTTAAATTTATTAATTTTCATAATGTCTCCTTACATATTAATTATAAAACATAATTTAATTAATCACAAAATAAATTAATAAATTTTTATACAAAAAGAACACTAATATAAATTATCATTCTAGTTATTATTTTGTTGGAGTTAAGATAAGACGGACACCACCTGCAGTAGAAATTGCACCCTTATTTCCGCTGAAATAAAATTGACCTGATTTTGTTGTGTCATTTAACCAGCCTCCACGAGTAAACCAAGGAAAATCAGAGTAAACAAAATTTGAAAAATCAGCAAAATATATGCTTTGATTATAAGTTTCATTATTCCAGAATGGTCCTAATTCTCCTGTGGCATCTCCTAAGATTCTTTTATTATATGAAGAGCTTGAAACAATTAATTTTGAATATTTATCTAAATATTTATTATATGTTGTGTCATTTACTATTAATGTCATTTCGCTTGTTGTTAAATTTAATATATCCATATATGAAGCCATATTTTCAAAAGCACCACCACTCATATCATATATTCCACTTATATTCCCTGTTGTACTTGCTAAATGTCCTGTTTCTGTATTCCATGATAGTGTTTTTGTTGATTCTATACTACCCGCTCCATCTTTTACACTTGCTGCATATCCTGTTTTATAATCGCTATTATTATTGATTCTTACTTCATCCATTATTCCATATTTAGAGTATGATAAGTATGCAACTGCGCCCCACTCTGTATTCTTCATCATATGACTATCTAGTGTTCTATTGAAATTATAAGCACTCATAAAGAAATTTTTAATAGTTGCACCTCTCCATGAATATACATTTGGTTTTACTATTATATTTTGTGGTTTTTCTTCATTTACTTGTGTTTTTTCTTTTGTCCATGTAGATGTATCTGTTATTGGTAATTTTGCATCACTATTTTGATTATATCCTGTTTCAAATTTTCCTACCCAAAAACCATTTGAAGGTATACTTAAAAATGCTGGATGTGTCATGTAATCGTTTAATTGACATTCTTTTGTGGCATTACTCGCTTTTGATAATCCACTTCCCATTGGTGTTTTACATTCTCCTGATGTTTCTCCTGTATCTGTAAGTCCAAATACTATATCAATTTGCTCATGTTCAATTTCAGGTTTACTACTTTCTAATGCTGTATAATTTCCCATATTAAATAATTTATATTTATATTTTGGTATCCATACAAAATATCCTCTTATGTCTGATTCTGATATTACTTCTCCTGCTTTGTATTCTTTACTTGGGTTATCTACTAATATTACTGAGTTTGCCCATTGTTGTTTTCCGTATTCATACCATTTATTACTAACATCATATATATCCACATATACTACTTCTCCAGTATCTTTTATTTTTACTGGTATCATTCCTTGACCTAATACTGGATCTGCTCCATGTAGTTCACTATCTACATATTTTGGTCTTTCTTCCCATTTACTTTCTAATGTTATACTTTCTTTTATTTGACTTAAGTTTTCTTTTTTAATATTTCCTTCTTCATCTATTATTTGTATGTCACTTTCTGGTATATTATATCCTTTGAATATATATCCTTCTTTATTTGGGAGACTTTCTAATTTTTCTATTTCTGTTTTTATATCTTCTTTATATAGTTTTCCTTCTTTTATATATCCTCTATCTGGTATACCTCCTTCAAATATTATTAAAGGTAATCCATATGATAATCCTTCTACTATTACATTTCCATTACAATCTAATAATGTTTGTGTATTATCTCTTGTTTTTACTTTATTACTTTCTATACTATCTCTTTTTATTCCTTCTTCATTACTTACACTTATATAATAGTTATTATCTAATACTTCTATATTTATTATTTTTCCTTTATTTAAGTTTACTCTATATTTTAAATTACTTCTTGCTTCTATTTCTAATGGGTTTGTTTTACTATCATAACATGTATTATTTTCATTACCTATTTCACCCATTACATATTCTTGTTCTGATGATCTCATTATATTTTGCACATCACTTACAAATGTATTTTTTCTTGCATTCCTGTATAAATTTAATATATTTGGTAGTGCTATTAAAACTAGTATTGCTAATATTGCAATAACAGCTAGTAGTTCTACCAATGTAAATCCTTTTTTCTTTTTCATATATAATACATCTCCTATCATCTACTCTACTAAGAAAATTATATATATATATGGAAAGTCAAGTTAAATCTACTATTTTGAAGTGAAATTAAAAACAACTCCAAATCTAATAAATTGAAATTGTTTTTTTAATTATTTTATTTAGTTGGAGTTAAAACGAGACGGGCGCCACCATCGGTGCTAGCATTACCTATATTACTATCAAAGTTGAACTGTCCTGAAGAAGTAGTGCCAACATAGTAACGTCCACGATTGATCCAAGGAAGATTAGAATAAACAAAAGCAGCTATATCTTCATACCATGTGCATCTATAGTTAGTGTAAAATGGCCCTAATTCTCCTGTGGCATCTCCTAAGATTCTTTTATTAAATGATATTCTTGTACTATCAGATGGATATTTATCTATATATTTTGTATATGTATTTAATTCTTCTAGTGCGAAGCCTGACTTTACATTACTATCATTTTCTACTCCATACCCATCCATATATGCTGCCATATATTCCCAGTTTCCTCCACTCATATCATATACACCACTTATATTTCCTGTTGTACTTGCTAAATGTCCTGTTTCTGTATTCCATGATAGTGTTTTTGTTGATTCTATACTACTTCCTCCACTTGGTTCACTTGCTGCATACCCTGTGAGACAATTACTATTATTATTGATTCTTACTTCATCCATTATTCCATACTTAGAGTATGATAAGTATGCTACTGCTCCCCATTCTGTATTCTTCATCATATGACTATCCAAATTTCTATTAAAATTATATGCACTCATAAAGAAATTATATACATTTGCATTTCTCCATGAATACACATTGGGTTTTACTATTATATTATTAGGTTTTTCTTCATTTACTTGAGCATTTACTTTTGTCCATTTGGATGTATCTGTTATTGGAGTTGTTACATCATTATTTTGATTGTATCCCATTTCAAACTTTCCTACCCAGAATCCATTTGAAGGTATTGACTTAAATGCTGGATGTGTCATATATTCATCTTTAGCA
>CANRCA010000067.1 GCA_947628985.1 uncultured Bacilli bacterium
TTTAAAAAATTTAATAAAATTTCAACTTTTTTAAGAAATTTACAAAAAATACTTGTAAAAGCTTAGAAAGTCATAATGTATTTTATTAATATATCATATTACATTTTATTTACATTTTTGTTATTTTTAATACTTTTTTTAGATAACATCCTCCACATAGAGATTCATATTCTACTTGATTTTCTCCATCTATTGCTACTTGTTCACCACTTGATGTAAATTCTCCATTAATTATTCTTCCATTAAATTTAGCTCTTTGACCACATCTACAAATAGTATATAATTCTTCCATATCATCAGCTAGTTCAAATAATCTTAAACTTCCTGGAAAAGCAATTGTTTTAAAATCATTTCTAAGTCCATAGCAGATTACTGGTGTATCTTTTAATTTACTAAACATAAATAATTCATCAACTTGATCTCTATTTAAGAATTGTGCTTCATCTACTAATATACAAGAAACATCTTCATCAATTGATTTTAAATAATCACTTAATTTTTCATCTTTACTAATTAAATGATCAACTTTTCTAGTAAGACCTATTCTTGTAACAACTGTATCATCACCTTTAGTATCAATTTGTGGTTTTAAAACTAATACTTTCATTCCCCTTTCTTCATAATTATGTGCTACTTGTAAAAGTAATGTTGTCTTACCTGAATTCATAGCGCCATATCTAAAATAAAGTTTACTCATATAATATTACCTCCTTGGAAAACAATCATAATAAACTTTTTTTAATCTTTCATTAGTAACATGTGTATATATTTCAGTTGTTCTTAAACTTGAATGTCCTAATAATTCTTGAACTATTTTAATATCACATCCATTATTTAACATATCAGTTGCAAAGGTATGTCTTAAAACATGTGGAGTTACATGAACTTTAATAGAAAGTTTTTTCATAATATTATTTATTATATATCTTATACCTGCTTCTGTTATTTTTTCTCCTCTATCATTTACAAATAAATAATCATGTTCTTTTTGTTTATACATTTTTACATAACTATTTAATATTTCTTCTGCATATTCTCCATAATAAACAATTCTTTCTTTATTACCTTTACCAACTACTCTAATTCTTCTATTATTAAAATCTATATCATTATATTTAATATTAACAAGTTCACTAACTCTCACTCCAGTAGCATAAAGCATTTCAATAATTAGTCTATCTCTAACACCATTTTTATCTTTATAAGATTCATCTATTATTTTAAGTAAATCATTATAATAAACAAATTTAGGTAATCTTTTTTCTAATTTAGGATAAGAAATTTTAACAAGTGGATAATCTTTTTTATCTATATAATTATTTAAATATAAATATTTATAAAATGTTTTAAATGTACTTATCTTTCTTCTTACAGAAGTTGGCTTTTCTTTATTTAAATTTAAATATTCTAAATAATCTCTTATATCTTCTTCATTTACTTTAATTAAATCTTTATTAACAAACATATAAAAATAATATAAATCATTTATATATGAATTAAATGTATTAATAGAATAATTTTTAGTTAATAAATAATTACTAAAATTTTTAATTATTTCAATTTCATTAAATTTATCTTTATCCATAATTTAATTATAAAATATTTTTATAAAAATAAAAAGAGAAAGTGTAAAATATTTTAAAAGGCACTTATTTTAAAGTGCCTAATCTATATAAAACTCACATACCACATTGTGGTCTAGTGGTTTTCCATTTATATTTTATGGATTATATGTTTTAAGTTGCATATTTTTTATATATTTTTATTAATTTTAACATTTTTAAAAGTTTAAACAAAGGATAGTTATATTTTAGAAACACTAAGGAGTTGTCTTTTAGATAATTATTTTCTAATTATCTACTATATATTATTAAAAATATAATTTTATTTGTAATTAATTTTAATTAAGGTGAATAAGTTTTTATATCTAATTTATTATTTAGTTTAAATACTATACTTCCATTTATATCTGTTCTATATATTTTACTATTAATTAAATTATCTAATGTTTCTTTATTTGGATGATTATATTTATTATCTTTACCTACTGAAATAATAGAATATTTAGGATTTATTTTATTTATAAATTCTTTACTACTACTTGTATTAGAACCATGATGTCCTACTTTTAAAACATCTATATTTGATAAATTATATTGTCTTAATATATCTTCTTCTACTTTAATTGAAGCATCTGCCATAAAAAGAAAACTATAATTATTTAATTTTGTATAAATTACATTAGAATTATCATTTTCATTATCATAATTTTTATTATTTAAAAAATAAAATTCATTATCATCAATATTTAGTTTTTTAATACAATTTTTATATTTTATATTTTTTTGATTTAATAATTTTATTAAATCATTTTCAAGTTTATTATATTCTCCACAGTTAAAAATAACATTTTTAACTTTAAAATTATTTATTAAATTTATACTATCACCTAAGTGATCATAATCTCCATGAGTAAGTATTAAATAATCTATTTTTTTAAGACCAATACTTTTAAAAAATGGAATCATATTAGATAACATTAAATTAAATTCTTTATTTTTGATTTTCCAACTTTCATATTCATAATTTTGTATTCCACCTGTATCTATTAAAATACTTTTATTATTTTTAGTAACTATTAATGCGCTATCTCCTTGTTTAACATCTAAAAAATATACATAAGTATTCTTATTAAAATAAGGTTTTATATAGATTAATATAATAAACAATATAAATAAATATATTAATTTTCTATGTTTTTTTATTATTAAAATTAATAATAAATAATAAATTATTGCTTCAATTATATTAATATTAGGAAAATATAATGATATGTTTAATATATTTGAACTTATACTTGAAATATATTGCATAATACTTGTAAATATATTTAATAAAAATGATAAAAATGGAAATATTAAACTAATTAATGCAAGAGGAAAAACTATATAGCTTACAAATGGAATAAATATTAAATTATTTAAAAATCCTATTAAATTTATTTCATAATTTAAATTAATAGATATAACTATACTTGATAAAAATGATATTAAACTAATTTTTAAAATAGAATATTTGTCTATTTTAATATTTTCATTTGTTAATAATATAAAGAATGTAATTGTAAAAGATAGTATAAATCCTGTATTAAATATATAATTTGGATTTATGAAAATCATTATTATAAATGTTAAATATAATAAATTTTTAGGTTTAATATATAAATAATAAATTTTATTTATAAATGATAATATAAAAAATATAACTGCTCTTAAAATAGAAGGTGTAAATGATGCAATAAAAGAAAAAAATATTAAAAATAAACTACTGACTATAAATGATAATTTTTCTGATTTAAATTTATTTAATAAAGATAATAAAATACTAGAAAACATTGAAACATGTAATCCAGATAATGCAAATAAATGAGTAACTCCATTTATTTTATAATTATTATATGATTCATTATTTATATGAGAACTATCCCCTAATATAAAAGCATACATATATGAATTATATTTCATATTATTTATTTTTTTATAAAAATTGTTTTTAATTTTATAAAATATATTTTTATTATTTTTTATTTTCTTAAAACTTTCGATATTTAAAATATAATTTATTTTTTTATGATATAAATATTTTTTATAATTAAAAGTATTAGGTATTGTATTATTATTAGGTATTTTTAAATTTCCTTTTATTTCTAATGTATCATTTAATGAAAAATATTTTATAAAATCATTTTTTTCACTTTCTGTTTTAAAATAATAAGTACCTATTAAATTATCATTAAATGTTAAAGATAATTTATCCGCATCTATTTTATAATTTTTAATTTTTAAATTAAATAAATTATCATTTATGTTATATTTATCTTTAATTTTATATGTTAAATTATATATTACTAAATAGAATATAGTTATTAATAATAAAATTAAATAAAATAAATCACACAGTAATATTTTCCTTAATGTTAGAGAAAATTTTCTCACTTATACCACTTACATTAGTTAATTCATCAATTGATTTAAAATTACCATTAGTATTTCTATATTCTATTATAGATTTTGCTTTTGCATCTCCTATACCATCTAGGGTTTTAAGTTCTTCTAGACTAGCTGTATTAATATTTATTTTAGAACTTGTATTAGTTTGTGTATTTGTGTTTATACTATTAATTTCTTCTTCATTAATAGATGCATCATTATTAACTTCATCACATATACAAGGTTTATCAACATATACAATATTTTCTTTTTTACTCTCTTCTACTTCTTTATTTGAATAAATTATTATTACATCTCCATCAGTTAATAATTTAGATAAATTAACATTTCTTGTATATGCCTTATCACTTATTCCACCTGCTGCACTTATCGCATCTATTACTCTTGAACTATTTTTTAATTTGTATACTCCCGGATTTATAACTTCACCTTTTACATCAACAAATATATCTTCATTTATTTTATCTGGTTCATCTTCTTTTACTAATTCATTTACTTCAACTTTTTTATTTTCATATTTTTCTTCTAAATTATGTATAGTAAAAAATATATAAGTAAAACACGCTATTAAAAGAATTATAATAAAAGTTGGAATAATTAATTTTTTATAATTTACTTCAGATAACATATTTGAAATATATTCCATAATATCATCCATAACTTCCTCCTAATATTATAATTAGCCATAACTTTTAAAAACACTTTAAATAAAAAAGAACTTTCATTGTAAGTTCAATTTTATTATTAATTTTTATTTTGTTCTTCTCCACATAAATACAGTAATGTATGGATCTAATACTGAAAATGAAGTTGCTGTCCCTGTTGCACCAGTCTTTGATGCATTTGTGGATACTGATAAACTTAAATCTCCACTATAATCACTATAATAAGTACCATCAAAAAAGACACCAGCATATCCAGTACCAACTGAAACACTACGAGATCCAGTAACATCTACATTATATACATTTTTTGTTAATAAATGACGATGATTTCCACCAGTTGCTGTTCCTGTCAAAGAAGGTATACTAT
This sequence comes from uncultured Bacilli bacterium, assembly GCA_947628985.1. Taxonomy (GTDB): domain Bacteria; phylum Bacillota_I; class Bacilli_A; order RF39; family UBA660; genus CAG-1000. Next base: position 5,043 of record CANRCA010000067.1, read on the forward strand.
GATTGTGACTTGGTAAGTTTGCTACTGACAATGTAACATTTTCAGATCCTCCTGTTTGTCCTGATGTACTTGTTGTTCCTCTTAATACTTTTCCATTTCCATATGCTTCCCATGTTCCTCCAAATAATGTTCCTGGATTAGTATTGCTCGTACTTATAAATATGCTTCCTACTGGATATACTTTATTAAGTATTGTTGTTTGTAAATTAGTTAATTGATTACTAAATTTTGTACATGTTCCATCTATTGCTGCTTGTACATTAGTTGCTCCTAATCCTGCATTATCTTCATATGTTACATCTTTACTATTTATTAAAGTTTCCGCTAATAAATATGATATTGTTGTTGATAATATCATACCCATGACTATTCCTACTATTACATAGATTCTTTCTTTTATTTTCATATTTTCTCCTACTATTCACACTATTATTTTATTTTCTACGCTACTAAGAAAATTATATATATATATATGGAAAGTCAAGTTTAAATTACAAGTTTCACACAAAAAAAAGAACTTTCATTGTAAGTTCAATTTTATTATTAATTTTTATTTTGTTCTTTTCCACATGTAACAAGTTATATAAGGCGGTAAATTTTTTTCATAACTTGTGTAATACTCCATTATATGTTCAAAATTTGTAGAATCAGGTAAATCTGGTATAGCAATTTTAACGACTTCTGATCCATAAAAAGTATCTTTTTGAGTAACTTTTCCCCCTTTATCATTTGTTATTCCTACATATGCTTTACCATCAATAACCGTATATATTGAGTCACCAAGGTGTCTATGTTCTTTTACACCTCCTGTTTTTTCTACTGTATTAAAATCAGTATCACTTGTATTAACTCCAACTGGTACTCTGCCTGAACCCCAAGTTACCCATGTACCTCCAAATAATGTTCCTGGATTTGTATTACTTGTACTTATGTATATGCTTCCTACTGGATATACTTTATTTAATATTGTTGTTTGTAAACTAGTTAATTGATTACTAAATTTTGTACATGTTCCATCTATTGCTGCTTGAACATTGTTTACACCTAAACCTGAATTATCTTCATATACCACATCTTTACTATTTATTAAGGTTGATGCTATGGCATAAGATGATGTCAATGATAATACTATTCCTGTTATTATTCCAACAACCATTACTATTATTTTCTCTTTTATTTTCATATTTTCTCCTAATATTTTTATACTTTTATATTTATTCTTTATTATATTGTGTACTCCCAAAAAGGAATAAAGGTATCATATATTTTTTATCTTACTAAGAAAATTATATATATATATATGAAAAGTCAAGTTTAAGTTAACACTTTCATACAAGAAAAATGAAAAATAAATTTTTCATATGAGTACCTATCGGTACTCTTTTTTGATATACTAAAAACATGAATA
>CANRCA010000068.1 GCA_947628985.1 uncultured Bacilli bacterium
GAAAAAATGCCTATTGTAAAACAAAAAGAAAAGAAACTGTCAAAAAACTAATTATCTAATTTCTCGACAGCCCCTTTATTTAAATAATTTAATTTATAGTTATTTTTTCTTTTTACTATTTTCCAATATATAATAATCTATCGTAGGCATAGTCTCTACTAGAAAATAATATTCTCTAAAATACATTAATACTTCAGAAGAATCGCCTTTAGAAAAATATCCTTCTGGAATATTTTTATTTTCTTTTATTGTACCTTTAAAAAATTTTATAAAATTTGGATTAGCATTATTTATTTGATCTAAATATTCTTTAGCTTTCTTATCATTTCCTTGCTTATAGTAAAGTGTAAATAATGGAAATAACATTTCTAAACTTTTCTCATAATATTTTTTATATAGTTTTAGCATATCATTTTCTTCTTCTAAATAAGCATATATAGCCATAAGTAAATATCTAGCACCAGTGTTATCATTTTCATTTAATTTAAGAATTTCTTTACAAACATCACGGGCTTGTTTCATTTTGCCATCTACAATTAAATAATCTGCTTTTTCAAATAATCCTCTAATGTACGGTCTTGTTTCAAATATTCCATAAAAATGTCCAATATTATCTTTATCAAAATATCCTTCATCTTCTAATCTAACTTTTTCTAATTCTAAACCTTTTTCTAACAATTTCCATCTTTTTAAAGGATTGTCTTCTAAATGTACTTGAAATATTATTGCATCAAAACAAGCTGGGCACATATCATATGCTCTTTTTGCATAATTTATAGCTTGTACCTTAGATCTAGCATTTTCTGCTTTTTCCAATAATTCATAAGCATCATCCAATAATGTGTTTTCATATTCTATTTCGCCTGCATTATATTTTTGAATAAAATCTTGTAATTTTTTATTCAATTCATTTTCATCTTTTGCATCTGTATTTGCTAAAAATTCATTAATCATATTATTAAGTTTATTATTCATTTACTCCACCTACAACTTCCTTTTAATTTTTTTATTTTTTCATATTATTTGTATACATTAATTTCTTTTTTAAATGCAGTATATCTTAAATATTTTTTTTCATAAAACGCAATAATCTCACCTTTATTTCTAATATTTAAATTTTCTAAACATTCATCTAAAATACAAACCAAAAATGCCGCTTTATTATAAGAACCACGATGTTGATTAGACACAATTGCATCTACTCGTTTAGCAACTGTTTCTTCTAACCAACTAACATAAGCCTGTTTTATTTTATCAGAAATAGTAAAGTGCTTTTTCCAAACATTAAGAATCTTAAAATAATCATTTCCTCTTTTATCGGCATTATAAAGATTATAATCATCTATTATTCCTATATCAAAACATATTGAATTAGCTAATTTATTTTTTATTTCAGTTTTATTTTGATTACACAATAAGAATATTGCTAATTCTACATAAGTATTCATATTTGAGTATGTCCAACCCAAAAATTCTTGATTATCTTTTACAAAATTTAAAAAATCATCAAATTCTCCTAAAAAATAACTAAATAACACTATAGCGTTACTATTTGAATTTTTGTATGGATCCTCTTTTATAATATCTATTTCTTCTTTATATTTTACTAAATAATCATTATTTATAATCCTTATTAGATCAGATACATTATGACTAGATTCAAATGCTATATATAAGCACTGACTTATATCAAAATTTGGATCAAATTTTTTATAAGACTCTGCTATAAGTAAAGCAATATCTCTTTTTACACTATTATCCATATCATTAATTATGCTTTCACCTATTTCAATAACTTCTTTATATTTTTTTAATTCATATATCTTTTTTAATATAAAAATACATAATTTAGGATGTGTTACCTTATTCATTTCTAACACTTTTTTATAATTATCATAATTACTATATTCTAAAGAATTAATTAATAATTTAAAAGAAATATCACCATTTTTTTGAGATAAAAATTTTATCCAATTTTGCAAAAAAACATCCAAATCTTTAGGTTTTTCTAGACCTAAACTAAAAGAATCTTCAAGTTTAACATTTCTAAAAGTATATAAATTATAATAATTATATATTTCTTCAAATTTGTTATCGCTTATTAACATAGTAATAAACAATAAAGTTAAACATATTTTATTTATATCTACATTGACTAATTCAAAAGATACAATTTCATCTATTTCATAATCCGAAATATCATTACTATCGTCTTCTAAAATAGAATAATCAGTAAAAACAATTAAATCAAGAATTTTTTTTGCATTTCTATAATCTTTTTTTGCAAGTAATATTGAAGCTAAATTATAAGCATTTAATATAATACTACTAAGATTTTCAGAATCATAATAACGAGTTTCGTAATCATCACCCCAAAAATCATATTCACCAGTTTCATAAGTTTCACAATGAAATTGCAAATTTCCAACATTAATTAAATCAAATTGCTCTTCGATTTTTTCTATTGTACTATCCAAATCATCTAAATTAATACTTTGTATTTCATCTTTAAAAACTTCATTAATAAGTTCTATTATTTCCTTGTTTTGATTATCCGATAATTTTTCAATTACACTAAACAAAAATTCTTTAATTCGTTCTTTTGAACTTTTTTCACATAATTCTTCCAATAATTCATATAAATCTTTTTTATTCATAACACTTCCTAAGTACTATTCTTCAACTTCATAACCATTTTTTATTGCTAATATTTTTCCTTTTAATTCTCTATTATCCTTTTTAATATTATACTTTCTGTAATCATATTTTCTATTTGTTTCATATCCTGGAGTAAAGTAATGATTAGAATAGCCTAACTTATCTATATCATCAACAATATCTTTTAAATCAAATTCGCTCATATCATCAAGCATTCCTAAGCCTTCACCATTAACTACCATTGGATAAAGTTCTTCTTCTTTATAGCTTTTTATTTTTCTTGAACCTAAATATATGATGTTGAAAGTAGTTGTAGAACCTGTGTCATATTCCATTTTCATGGTGTCATTCTCTTCTAATCTCAAATCACTTAATTTTGTTACAACAGCATTAGATAACTCATCAAAATCAGGATATTCTTTAGGGCAAATCCAACAATCGAATAAATAATCTTTGTATTCAATGGTATATAAATGATACGCAAGTGAATTAAACGATGCAAGTATAGTATATGCAAGATCTGCTACTGTTCTTCTACAAGGTATTTCAATACTCCTCCATATTTTATTTTCTAGCCCTTCTATTCCAATTCTAAAAGTTAATATTTCATCCATTTTTAAACACCTCTATTCAAATTTAATATTATTTTTATTACACCATTCTATGGCAATTTCTTTATATTTTTCATTTCTAAACTTATACCAATCTTCGATTATATCAAAATTAATTCATGTATCTTTGAACCTTCTAAAGGCACCACTTCCATTAATGGCAATTTGTAATTGATTGTAAAGTTTAACATCTTCTATATTTTCTATAAATTCTTGCATCATACTATATTCATCAATATAATATTTAGTAGGTAGTCCTATACAATTATCATATATTTCTTCTTTTTCATCTTCACTCATATCTAAATAATCATCTATATAAATAAATTCATTCGTTTTATCATTATAATAAGCACTAGAATCCATTCCATCATTTACGAATTCTAACATTTCTATAACATCATCTAATTTTACTTTTATTTTAACTTCACCAACTTTCAATTAAACTTTTACGTATTCCAAATTAGTAATGATAATTAATATAATATTTATCACTTCATTGTTTTTAATATATCATAAATCTCAGTAATTAACAATCAATTACTAAGAATTTATGTTTATTTATAAAATATTGATTTAGCTTTAATTGTTATATTTGCTACAGCTCTTAGATTTAATCATCGTACTTTGATTGATAAAAAAATCAAACCTATATATAGTTTATGTTTTATTAATTATTTTTATTTTTTTCATTAATACTTAATTGTGAAAAGATAACACTAAACAAACTAGGTATTACAGCATATCCTGCATTTACTTTTCCCTTATTTATTAGTACATAACCTGCACCAATAAAAGTTAATATGCAAAATACAAATGACGATATTCTAAAAACTTTTTTTTTCATAAATTTTATTACCTATGACTTTCAATTCTATTATATTACAAAATTAATCTTAAAAATTATCAATATCATAGTTATAGTTCTTTAGGACAATTAGGTTTATATCTAACATCACTAAATCCATATACCTTTTTACAGTCATTACAAATAATAGCTATTTCATCTAATCCATAAATATTTTCGCCATTACCTTTTTGGATAATTATATGTTTTCCCTTACATTTAGGACAACATACTTCGTTTTTATGAATGGTTTCCTGACTACAGGAATCTCTTATTATTTCATAACCATTTCTATTAAACTTAGGGACAAATACATCTTTTAAAAATATTTTGACTCTCCCAAACATAAATTCTAATTTATCAACTTTTTTCTCAGTATGATAATGACCACAATACCACTTATCATAATCAATATTTTCTTCAATTTTATCTAAAAATTTTTCCATTGATTTATCTACTTTTGATTGATCTAAACCTTTCATAAATACTTCTTTAGGTTCATACTTTAAAGGACAAGTATGTGTTAATACTATATCAAAATGTTTACCTTTAACTTTTTTTAAAATCTTTTCTTGTTCTTTTTCATTTAACTGCTCATCCTTAAACCACTGACTACCATATAATAAGCGATATTCTTTATCTACTGAATAAGCTCCTCCTATAACAAGAACACTTTTTCCATCAATATTATAAGATTCACCGTCTTTAGCAAATATAAGATAAGGATATTCTTCTTCAACAAATACTTTACCTCCAAACATTTCTTTTTCTTTATATGTTTTTATATTTTCAGGTCGCTCTTCATGATTACCTCTTATACAAAACAATTTTAATTTAAATCTTTTTAGATATTCTTTAAAATTATTATCTTCTTCATTAAGATAATAATTTATTCCAGCATCACCTAATACTATTAACATATCTTCTTCATTACTATCTACACCAAAAAGTCTTGAAAAATCTCTATGTGTGTCTCCAGTTATATATATCATCATTGTTTCTCCTTCTTTTATTAAAATGTAAACTTTGTTTTGAACTAGCAAATTATATAAGAGAAATAAGACATCTTGATAAATATCATATCCTCATCTAAGTCAAAATGTAATTTATTTATTATTTTCTTTTTCTTTAATATATTTATCTATCTCATTTTTAGTAACTTCAATTTCCAATATTTCTAATAAATTATTTCTTATTGCAGGTTCAAATATTTTTTCTATTTTCTCACGAACCATATTAAATCTATTTCTGTTAGTTCTATACAGTATTGTTTCTAATTCTTTATCTATTTTGGGTAAAATTAAAATTAATTTTGAATGAATTTTATTAGATTTTTCATATAACTCTAATGTTCTCAACATATAATGAAGTTGATAAGAATAATCTAATACAAAAGGATTAATCTTTATTTCATAAAAAATGTTTTCAGATTCACTAGATTTAAGTGCATCAAATCTTACCTCGTTCTTCATAATATTATCATTTTCAAAATTATTATTTATTAATTTTACGTCATATTTAATATTCTCATTTAATCCATTATCTAAATTTAAAGCTTTTCTTAAAATAAATACTTCAATATTACTTATATACTTATAACGTTCTTGTTGAATTTTTTTATCATCTCTTTTTGTATCTTGTTCACTCATTATAGCATTCTCTTCTTGATTATTTAACAAATCTTTTTCATTATTAATTATATCATTTATATTTGAAGAACTAATAGTATTAAAAGAATTGGGTAAAACTATAGTTTGATTATTGAAATTTTTAATATTAGTAATTTGTTCTAATAATTTTATATTACTTTCTTTCAAATTATTATTTTCTTTTCTAACTTCTTTTATATTTTTAGATAATGATATCAATTTTGGAATACTAAGATTATCAAATATTTCTGACAAGGCCAAAATAGTTAATAAACTCAAACAAATAATAATTTCAATTGTAATCTCATATTTTGATTTTGATAAAATAAAGTTAATTAAAACTAAAAATGCGATAAAAATCATTAGAATTATAATTAATATTTTATTATTTTTATTATTTTGCATATAAACCTCCTACTTTGTTTTAATTTTTTATATATTAATTAAATTTTTTAAAACTCTTCACTTAATAGAAAATCAATTAAGTTTAGATGAATAATACCATCACGAGATAAGTCTATTTTATCAAGAGAGATAACATATTTTGGATAATTATCTTCAATAGACTTATATGCTCCAAATTCTCTTTCAATAGTATTATCATTACCTGCCATTTCATAAGTTACTTGAATATATTTAATATT
>CANRCA010000069.1 GCA_947628985.1 uncultured Bacilli bacterium
TTTGGTAGTGCTATTAAAACTAGTATTGCTAATATTGCAATAACAGCTAGTAGTTCTACCAATGTAAATCCTTTTTTACTTTTCATATGTTCCCTCTTTTCTATTTTTTACATTCCAATTATATCATATATATATATATATCAAGAGGGGTTTTGTATTTTTGACATCAATAAAAAAGATTAGAATTCTAATTTTTTTCTAGGATTTCTAATCTATTTATTTCTTTTTCTAAATCTTCTCTTTCTTTATTAACTATTGCTTCTGGAGCTTTATTAACATAGTTTTCATTTGCAAGTAATTTTTTACGTCTTTCTATAGATAATTTTAATTTTTCTATTTCTTCTTGTCTTCTTTTTAATTCTTCTTCATTATTTGATGAATTATCATAATAAATATCTAATTTATAATTATAAAGTTCAATAGTAAGTTTATCATTAAATTTACTTTCCTTTACTATTTTGTCTGTTATTTTTAACATTTTATTTAATAATTCATTATTATTATAATCTATTATTTCATAGTCACTTGATATTTTATTTTCTGTTTTTTTATTTCTAAATAAAGTAATATATTCAAGTAAATTATCTATTTTATCTTTTTCTTTCTTAAATACTTGTTTTTTATTATAAACAGGATAACTTGTAAATACTAAAGCATCACTTTCTTTTAATGGAAGATTTGAATATATTTCTTCTGTTACAAATGGCATAAATGGATGCATTATTTTTAATATACAAGTAAGTACATATAATAGTGTTGAATAAGTTTGATCATTTTCACTAAATTTAGACATTTCTATATATTTATCACAGAAATCTTCCCATATAAATGAATAAATTATACTTCCTGCATTATTAAATTCATATTTATCCATATATTTAGTTACTTTTTTAATTACTTCATTTAATTTAGTTAATATCCATTTATCAATATCATTTAGATTATCTAAACTATAATTTTTAACATCAAAATTTTCTAGTTTCATAAGTACAAATCTAGATGCATTCCATAATTTATTTATGAAATTCCAAGTTGATGATACTTTATCTGTATCAAATCTTATATCCATACCCATAGCAGATGTAGTTGTTAAATAATATCTTAAAGCATCACAACCATATTCATCTATCATATCCATAGGATCTATTCCATTACCTAGACTTTTTGACATTTTTCTTCCATTTTTATCTCTTATAAGTCCATGAATAACACAATCTTTAAATGGTCTTACTTTCATATGTTTTAATGATGAAAATGCCATTCTAGCTACCCAGAAGAATATAATATCATATGCTGTTACTAAAGTATCAGTTGGAAAATATCTTTCTAAATCTTCTGTTTTATTTGGCCAACCAAGAGTACTAAATGGCCATAGTGCACTACTAAACCATGTATCTAAAACATCATTATCTTGAACCCAACCTTCACCTTCTGGTGCTTTAAGTCCTACATATACTTCATCACCTTTATACCAAGCAGGAATTCTATGTCCCCACCATAATTGTCTTGAAATACACCAATCATGACAATCTTCCATCCAGTGATTTAATATTTTTTCAAATCTTTTTGGATAAAAATTAATTTTTGTATCTTCATTTTTTTGTGCATTTAATAAGTCTTCACTCATAGATTTCATATTAACAAACCATTGCTTTGATAAATATGGCTCAACTACAGCATCTGTTCTTTCAGAGTGTCCTACACTATGAGTCATTTTTTCTATTTTTATTAATAAATCTTCTTTTTCTAAATCTTTTAATAATTCTTTTCTACATTCTTCACGGCTCATTCCATTATATTTACCAGTAAGTTCGTTCATAGTTGCATCTTCATTCATAATAACTATTCTATCTAGATTATGTCTTTCTCCTACTTCAAAGTCATTAGGATCATGTGCAGGAGTTATTTTAACACAACCTGTTCCAAATGTAGGATCAGCATGCTCATCAGCTATTATTGGAATTAATTTATTTACAATTGGAAGAATTACATTTTTACCTATTAAATGTTTATATCTTTCATCATCTGGATTTACTGCTACTGCTGTATCACCAAATAAAGTTTCAGGACGAGTAGTTGCTACATCTAAATAATCTTTAGTTCCTTCAATAAAATATTTTAAATGATAAAATGCACCTTCATCATCTTTATAAATAACTTCTTCATTTGAAAGAGCTGTTTTAGCAACTGGATCCCAGTTAATAATTCTTTCTCCTCTATAAATTAAACCTTCATTATAAAGATTTACAAAAACTTGATTTACTGCATTATTAAGTCCTTCATCTAAAGTAAATCTTTCTTTAGAATAATCGACTGAAAGACCTAAAGTTTTCCATTGATTATGAATATTTTCTCTATGTTCATCTGTCCATTTCCAACATTCTTTTAAAAATTCTTCACGACCAAGTTCATATTTATCAATACCTTGTTTTTTCAATCTATCAACTACTTTAGCTTCTGTTGCAATGGCTGCATGATCCATACCGGGAAGCCATAAAGTATCAAAACCTTTCATTTTTTTATATCTGATAATAGCATCTTGAATAGAACCATTAAGAGCATGTCCTATATGCAAATTACCTGTTACATTAGGTGGGGGTATAACTATACAAAAAGGATCTTTACTTTTATCTCCTGCTTCAAATGCATGAGATTTTATCCAAAAATCATATTTACCTTCTTCAACTTCTTTATGATTATATTTTTTATCTAACATATTATTCATCCTTTCTTAAATATTTTTTTGCTTCTGTTATATATTCTTTAAACATATCTTTATTTTTTGTATGACTTAATATTTTATCTAAATATTTTTCATTTAAAATTCTTTTTTTAGAATATTCATAATTTAAATCAAATACTAAAGATATTAACATAATTATTCTATCATTTTTATTTTTAACACTTTTTTTAAGTACTGGTTCATTTTTAAAAAATTCTTCTTTTACTTTACTACTAATTTCTTCATCTTCTGTTTCAACTTTCAAAAGTTTATTTGTAGAAAAAGCATATAAAATATCTATTTTATCAGCATCTCTTATAATTTTAGAATGTAGTGTTTCTCTTATACTAAGATCATTTGGAAGTAAAGGTTTATTATGATATTTTATTGCTGTTTTAAGTATTTTTTTATCTTCTTCTTTTAATTTAAATTTATCTATTAAATTTTCCTCAAATAATATATTTACTCCTTCATCTCCATGATCAAAACTATCCTTATCACTAAATGTTTTATAAATACTCCATTGTTTAAATCTAGCTATATCATGAAGTAATGCTATTAAAGAAGCAAGGTCTCTTTCTTCTGTATCTAAATTAAAACTTCTACATATTTCTTCTGCTTGATGAACTACTCTATAAGTATGATTATATTTATATGCTATCATATCTTCTTCTAAATCAAAACTCATTACATAATCATCAAAAGCATCATAATTTTCATCCATGTCTAACATAAATCCTCCAAAATAAAAGGATAGTACAAGGAGTCTATAAGACGGTACCATCCTTTAATTAACTTAATTTTTTAACGCATTTTTACGTAATATTCTACTAAATTCAAATATTAAACTCACAAGCTACTTCATTTATTCCATTTAAGAAAGTTTTCACCAATTACTTTCATCTCTAATAAACTTATATAAATTACTCCTCTTGGTCTTCGTTTTTCTTCATAAATTATATATTAATATTTGTTGTTTGTCAATTAATCTTCTTTATGAATTTCTTCAATTATTTTTTCTATTTTTTGTCCATATTCAATTGATTCATCAAATATGAATTTGAGTTCTGGAGTATGTCTAATTAATAATCTTTCTGCAAGAAGACTTCTAAAAAATCCTGCTGCATTATTTAAATCACGTTCTACTTTTTCTCTATTATCAGTAGTTGTAAAATATACTTTAGCAAATCCTAAATCATTAGCAACTTCTACATCAGTTATTGTAACATGTTTAAAATCTTCATCTTTTGCGTCTAATAATAAAATGTTACTAAGTTCCCTTTGAATATCAGAACCTGCTCTTTCACCTTTTAATTTACTCATACTCTTTTCACTTCCCTATTTTCAAATACTTCAATTAAATCTCCTTCTTTGATATCTGGGAAATTATCAACTATAATTCCACAATCAAATCCTGATTTAACTTCATGTGCCTGATCTTTTTCTCTTTGAAGTGATGATATTTTTGATGTAGTTATAACTATTCCATCTCTAATAACTCTACATGGTGTATTTACTCTAACTATACCATTTATAACATGTGAACCTGCTATGTTACCAACTTTAGAAAAGTGGAATAATTGTCTTACTTCTGCTTCTCCAATTACAACTTCTTCAAATTCTGGATCTAACATACCTTTCATAGCAGCTTCTATTTCTTCTACTAATTTATAAATAATGTTATATAGTCTTATTTCTACTCCATAACTTTTTGCAGTTTCTTTTGTTTCTTTTGATGGACTTACATTAAATCCAATAACAATTGCATTTGATGCATGAGCTAAAACTACATCACTTTCAGTAATAGTTCCAACTCCACTTCTAATAACACTTATTTTTACACCTTCAACGTTTATTTTTAAAAGTGCATTTTTAACTGCTTCTTCGCTTCCCTTAACATCAGTTTTTAAAACAATATTTATTTCTTTTCTACCTTCTTTAATAGAATCGAATAATTCATCTAAACTTAATGCTTTATGAGCAAATTTTTTACTTTTTTCTATTTCTTTTCTCTTAATTGCTACACTTCTTGCTTCTTTTTCACTTTCAAATGCCATAAATTTATCTCCAGCAACTGGTACATCTTCAAGACCAGTAACTTCAACAGGTTTACTTGGTTCTGCTGATATAACTTCTCTTCCTGTATCATCTCTTAGTGTTCTTACTTTACCATGATTAGTACCTACTACAATTGGATCTCCTAATCTTAAAGTTCCATTTTGTATTAATAGAGTTACAACTGGTCCTTTATTTTTATCAAGTTTTGCTTCAATTACAGAACCACTTGCATATCTATTAGGATTTGCTTTTAATTCAAGAACTTCACTTAATGCATTTATATTATCAAGAAGTAAATCTACTCCTTCACCAGTTTTAGCACTAATTTTTACAAATATAGTATCTCCTCCCCATTCTTCTGGAGTAAGACCAAGTTCAGATAATTCACTCATTATCTTATCTACATTTGTATTTGGTTTATCTATTTTATTAACTGCCACTATAATAGGGACATTAGCAGCTTTTGCATGATCTATTGCTTCTTTTGTTTGAGGCATAACTCCATCATCTGCTGCAACTATTATTATAACAATATCAGTTACACTAGCACCTCTTGCTCTCATTTCAGTAAATGCAGCATGTCCTGGTGTATCTATAAAAGTAATTTTCTTTCCATTTTTAGTTACTTGATATGCACCTATTGCTTGAGTAATTCCACCTGCTTCACCACTTGCAACATTTGAATTTCTTATATAATCAAGTAGTGTTGTTTTACCATGATCTACATGACCCATTATTGTAACAACAGCTGGTCTTAATTCTAAATCTTCTTCTTTATCATTTATAACATATTCTTCAAAATTAGATATATCTTTAGTTTCTTCTTTTATTAATTCTTTTCCATAATCTAGTACTACAATACTAGCATCATCAAATGAAATTGCTTGATTTGAAGAAATCATAAGACCCATACCAATTAATTTTTTAACAACATCACTAGCACTAACATTAAGTGCATTAGCAAGATCACTTACACTCATACCTTCTTTATATAAAACTTCATTACTACCAGCATCTTCTTTATTACTTTGAAGTTTAGTTTTATTTTTATAGATATTTTTCTTTTTTAAAGATAAATCTTCATCTTTTTCTTTATCTTTAGTTCTATTGTTATCTTTCTTTTTAATTTTTTCTTTTACTTCATATTCTTCATCTAATTCTATATTATGAGCAAGTGCAACACTAGCAGCTCTATCTTCAAGTTCAAATTTATCAGCAAGTTCTTCTGTTAAATTATTTTCTTTATTAGATAAATCTCCCATTTCATTATCTAATATAATTATTGCTTCATCATCTAAAATATCATTTGGA
>CANRCA010000070.1 GCA_947628985.1 uncultured Bacilli bacterium
CATTTAGAAAATAATAAAATTAGATATATTTGTGATGATTGTTTAAAATTTGTTGAAAGAGAAAAAAGAAGAGGAAATAAATATGATGCGATTATAATGGATCCACCAACTTATGGAAGAGGTCCTTCAAAAGAATTATGGAGATTTGAAGATAGTTTAAATAAATTAATTGATAGTTGTATTGATATTTTAAGTGATGAACCTTTATTTTTACTTATAAGTTCATATACTAAAGGAATAACACCAGAAATATTAAAAAATGTATTACAAACTAGTGTAAAAAATAAACTTAAAAATGGTATAATAAAAACAGATGAAATAGGAATAAAGATATCTTCTAGAAATATGACTTTACCATGTGGAGTTTATGGAAGGTGGGAATCTAATGAAAACTAAAATAACTCTTAAAATAATTTTTGCTATTAGTTTAGTAGTTATATTAATAGGTTTAATTTGTGTTATATTTTTAAAAAATGAAGGAGAAAAAACACCTACTATTGATTACAAAATAGTTGATAATACAAAGTCTTGTGCAGAAGCATTAGAAGAAATATATAAAGATCAGAAATATACTTATTATTTACCTTGTATAAAAAGTGATAATATAGAACTTATTTGGAATAATGGTGAAAAAGATTATTTAAAAGATGCGATTAATAATAAAAAAGTAAGTATTGATTCATTAAAAGAGCATGGGTTAGAAGTATTAGAATATGAAAATTAATATTTTATATGAAGATAATCATTTATTAGTAGTTGAAAAACCTATAAATATTCCTGTTCAAGAAGATAATTCTAAAGATGAAGATTTACTTACAATATTAAAAAAATATTTAAAAGAAAAATATAATAAACCAGGAAATGTTTATTTAGGACTTGTTCATAGATTAGATAGACCAGTAGGTGGAGTAATGGTATTTGCTAAAACTAGTAAATGTGCTAGTAGATTATCTGAGCAAGTAAGAACAAATAAATTTAATAAAATTTATAATGCAGTATGTATAGGAAAAATAGATGAAAGTGGAAAATTGGAAGATTATTTATTAAAAGATAATAAAAAAAATATAACTAAAGTTAGTGAAAAAGGAAAGTTATCAATATTAAATTATAAAAGACTTGATTATAAAAATAATATGTCTTTAGTAGAAATTAAATTAGAAACTGGACGAAGTCATCAAATTAGAGTACAATTATCTCATAAAGGTAATCCATTATATGGAGATCAAAAATATAATAAAAATGCAAAAGTAGGTGAACAACTTGCATTATTTGCTAAAAGGTTAGAATTTTATCATCCAGTAACTCACGAGTTATTAACATTTGAACTTGATTTACCTAATAGGATGCCATTTAATATATTTAAAAGATAGAAAGAGGTTATTTATGAATAATGAATTTGAAAATGATACAAATTATTTAGATCAACATTTTTTAATTGATAAATCAATTATTAATGCATTTGTAGATGCAGCTAATTTAAAAATTACAGAAAGTGTTGTAGAAATAGGCCCTGGTAAAGGAGAGATAACAGATACTATAGCAAGAAGAGTAAATCATTTAACATGTATTGAAATAGATGAAAGATTAGAACCTTTTATAAATGTTATAAAAGATAAACATGAAAATGTTGATGTTATATATGGAAATGTTTTAGATGTTTATATTCCAAAGTGTGATAAAATTTTATCTGCTCTTCCTTATTCAATAACAGAACCATTTATTGAAAAACTTTTAAGATGTGATTTTAATGAAGCAGTTTTAATAGTTGGTAAAAAATTTGCAGACAATGTACTTGATAAAAATTTAAATAAATTAGCATTACTCACAAATTCATTTTTCAAAGTAGAAAGAGTAATGGATATTGCTCCAGATGCTTTTTCACCAGAACCTAGAGTTATGTCATCAATGATTAAATTAACAAAATTAAAAAGAGAAGAATTAAATTTTAGTTTTAAAAAATTTATATTTAGAGAATTATTCTTCCATAGAGATAGAAAACTTAAAAATAATTTAATGGAAGCTTTAATTGAATTTGTAAAATTACATGATAAAAAGTTAACTAAAAAAGAAAGTAAAGCAATAATAGATAGTTATAATTTACCAAAAGAAACATTAAATAAAGAAATGGAAAATTTATCTAATGAAGAATATGAACTTTTATATAATTCTTTAAAATAATTTATTAATCACATAAATGCAGCATATGAGAATAACTCTTTGTATGATTTTGTTATATTTAAAAAAATAAAAAAATTTATATATAATATAAGTTATAGGAGTTTTATCATGATAGAAATTAGTTTAAATAAAGTTAATAAAAATTATGGATTTAATAGTGTAATTAATGATTTATCTTTTGATATAAAAACTAATGAGAGAGTTGCTCTTATTGGTAGTAATGGGTGTGGAAAAACAACTACACTTAGATTAATTATGGGCATTGAAACAATAGATAGTGGTAGTATTTCAATTAGAAAAGGTAGTAGTATTGGATATTTAACACAAATACCACCTTTAGAAAATAATGATACTCTTGCAAATGATGTTTATTTAAGAGGAGTAAAAGATTTAATAGAGTTAGATAATAAAATAAATGAATTTATAGAGAATATGGATTCAAGTGAAAAATCAATTAAAATACTTAATAATATGCAAGAAGAATTTAGAATTAAAGGTGGATATAATTTAAATGAAAAAATAGAGAAAATTAAATATGGTTTTAAATTAACAAATGAAATATTAAATACAAATTATAATAATTTAAGTGGTGGAGAGAAAACAATTGTAAATCTTGCATCATTAGTTTTATCAAATCCTGATATATTACTTTTAGATGAGCCAACTAATCATTTAGATATAGATACTTTAGAATGGTTTGAAGAATATTTAAAAATTTATAAAGGTACTGTTGTTATAGTAAGTCACGATAGATATTTTTTAGATAGAGTTATAAATAAAATAATATGTTTAGAAAAAGGTAATGCAGAAATATATTATGGAAATTATAGTTATTATTTAAAAGAAAGTGAAAAAAGATTACTTTTAGAATTTCAAAGTTATAAAAATCAACAAAAGCAAATTAAGGCAATTAAAGAAGCAATTAAAAGATTACGTGAATGGGGTAGTAAAGGTGATAATCCTATATTCTTTAGAAGAGCAAACGCAATGGAAAAAAGACTTGAAAGAATGGAAATGATAGATAAGCCTAAAACTAAAAGTGAACTTAAAATTAATTTAAATGTAACTGATAGAAGTGCAAATAAAGTATTAGATATAGAAAATTTAAATTTAAGTATTGATAATAAGGAATTACTTATTAAGTCAAATATGAGTGTAAACTATAAAGAAAGAGTTTGCTTAATGGGTAAAAATGGAACAGGAAAAACTACTTTAATTAAAAATATAATAAATAATACACATGAAAATATTAAATTAGGTGTAAATGTAAGCATAGGATACATTCCACAAGAAATAAGATTTGACAATGAAGAATATACAATTTATGAATACATGAGAAAAATATTTAGTGGTAGTGAAAGTGAACTTAGAAGTAAATTATATCAATTTTACTTTGATGAAAATTCAATAGATAAAAAACTTAAAAATATTAGTGGTGGAGAAAAAGTAAGAATTAAATTATTAGAATTAATATTAAATAAAGCTAATTTTTTAATATTAGATGAACCAACTAATCATATTGATATTGATACAAAAGAAATATTAGAGTCTGCTTTACTTGATTATGATGGAACTATATTGTTTATATCTCATGATAGATATTTTATAAATAAAATAGCAACTAAAATAGTAAGAATTGAAAATAAAAAATTAGTAACATATATGGGTAATTATGATAGTATTAAAGATATTAAAATTGAAAGTCAAATTGTAAATGTAGAAAAGAAAAATATTGTCATTAAAGGAAGTAATAGGTTAAATGAATTTTTAAAAGATGCAAATAAAATAGAAGAAATTAGTATTGGATGTAATTCTAAAGTATATAAAATTAGAAAGAAAAGTAAAGTTTATTTCTTAAAAATTGCTAATCATTTAAGTAAAGAATCAATAAGATTAGATTATTTAAAACATAAAATAAGTGTACCTGAAAAAATATTTTATGAAAAATATAATGATAAATCTTATATTCTTACAAAGTCTTTAAAAGGTGAAATGTTATGTAGTGAATATTATTTAAATCATAAAGATGAAGGAATTGATATTATAATTGAAGCATTTAATCATTTATATAATATTGATTATAGTGATTGTATTTTGGATGAAACTATTGATGAAAAAATAAAAAGAATAGAAGAAAATTTTAATTTAATTAATGAGAATGATATAGATAAAAGTATACTTGAAAGATTTCATACAAAAGAAAATATACTTAAATATTTAAAAGGAAATAAGCCAAAACAAATAATTGGTTTTACTCATGGGGATATGTCTTTACCTAATATATTTGCAGATAATAATCATTTTTCAGGATTAATAGATGTAGGAGACTCAGGAATAAGTGATATATATTATGATATAGTTATATGTGAAAAATCAATTGAAAGAAATTATGGTAAAGAATATGTTGATATTTTTTATGATAAACTTGGTATAGAAAAAGATGAATTTAAAAGTGAATATTATAGAATTTTATTAAGTGTAATGATTTAATTATAATTTTTTACAAACAAAAACTATTGATTGATTTAATTCTTTCAATAGTTTTTAAATTTATTTTCTTTTTTTATTAAGCCAATTTTTACCATCTATTATTCTTGTAACTAACATACTTGATGCTGAGTCACCTACAACATTTAGCATAGTAGCAGGTGGATCTATAATAGTTGCGATTATTGTAAGCATTCCAAGTGATGCTGCAGGGAAACCTAACATTGTAATAATTAAAGTTTCTGAAATAGTTCCTCCTCCAATTGGAACAGCTGTTACAAGTAATGTAGCAAGTAATGCAACTCCTAATATTTTGAAATTTGATACATCACTACCAAATAAATATACTAAGAACATAATTTTAAATACACTACCTATAATTGAACCATCTTTATGGAAACTAGTTCCAAGAGGAATAGTTGTATCTGCTATATCATCTGGTACTCCAATGTTTTTAGCACATCTTGTATTTACTGGAATAGATGCAGCAGATGAACAAGTTGCAAGTGAAGTAAGAGTTGCTGGAATTATATTTTTCCAATAAGATACAAATCCTTTTTTACCTCCAGCCATAAATGCATATAGTGAGTAAACTATAAAGTAGAAAAGTACTGCAACTACTGTATAAATAATAAATGTTTTACCATATCCAAGAGCTATTTCACCACCAAAAGTACCAACTAAAGCGGCAAAATAACATCCAAGTCCAATAGGTGCATAGTACATAATTAATTTAATAAATTTTTGTACTACGGCATTAGCACTATCTAAAACATTTAATAAAGCTTCTCCCTTTTCTTTAGATAAGTTAATGCTAACTCCTATTAAAATTGAAAACATAATTAATGCAATCATATTATCTCTTGTAAGTAATAAAGAAAAATCTCCAACACTTACAGTATTAATTGTTCTTTCTAAGAAATTAACATCTTCTTTTTCAGCAATTACTCCAGAATTTAATACTTCTTTAATCGCATCACTATCTTGTGTATTTACAAGTTTAAAAGTTTTTGTACTAGCTATACCTACTAAAACACTTACAAGTGAAGTAAATACAAATACTAATACAATAGTTCCAAGAATTTTACCAATTCTTTTTGGTTGTTTCATTTTACCTAATGATGTAGTTATAGTTAAGAAAATCAAAGGTACAACGATAACTAATAATAAATTTAAGAATAAATCTCCAAATGGACTTAATACAGTTGCTTTTTCTTTAAATATAAGTCCTACTATAGTACCTAATATAATAGATCCTATTAATATTAATGAAGATTTATAATTTTTTATGAAATTTTTCATAAATACTCCTCCCATAATAAAGTCAAGTATTTTTTATACAAAACTTTATAAATTATTTTTAATTTTTGATTTTTATCCTAGTTTTCTCTAGTTTTTTAA
>CANRCA010000071.1 GCA_947628985.1 uncultured Bacilli bacterium
AATAAAAAATATTCTATCATAAACTAATAAGTTTTTCTCTCATTAATTTACATCTTAAAGTATACATGATATAATTTAAGTAAATTAAAGGAGAATTTATATGAAAAATATTAATAAAAGAGAAATTGTAAAAATGCTATTAAATCAAGATATTGATCAAAAAAGTGAAGAAGAACTTATAGATATGTTAGTCGATAGTCCAATAAGTGTAGATGTAGATAAAATGGAAGATGAAACTAAAACTTTTGGAGATAAAGTTGCAGATAAATTAACTGAAGTTGCTGGTAGTTGGACTTTTATTATATGTTTTACCCTATTCTTAATTGGTTGGATGGTATTAAATGGTGTAGTATTAATTAAAGCAGTTGATCCATTTCCATTTATATTATTAAATTTAATTTTATCATGTATTGCTGCATTACAAGCACCTGTTATTATGATGAGTCAAAATCGTCAATCTAAAAAAGATAGTTTAAGAAATAAGTATGATTATAAAACTGATTTAAAAACTGAATTAATTATTGAAGAATTACATGATAAAATGGAAGAAATATTAGATAATCAAGAAAAAATAATGAAAGAATTAAAAATTAAATAAATTTATGATAAAATAATAACATAAATTTTTTATATTGCCCTGTGGCCAAGTGGTAAGGCTCTGGACTCTGACTCCAGCATTCATAGGTTCGAATCCTATCAGGGCAACCAAATTAAATAATATTTTAAAATAAGTACATAATATTATTGGTGATTATATGGAAATTATAACTCGTTCATTAATAATGTTTATTGTACTTTTTATTATAGTTAAAATTTTAGGTAAAAAACAAATTAAAAATTTAACTTTATATGATTATGTACTTAGTATTACTATTGGTTCTATAGCAGCAGATACTATTATAAGTACTGAAACTCCTATATTAAATGGTGTAATTGCTTTAATAGTATTTGGAACAATTGGTTTTTTAGTATCAATTTTAAGTTATAAAAATCATAATATTGAAGAAATTATTGATGGAGAACCTTTAATTTTATTTG
Organism: uncultured Bacilli bacterium; assembly: GCA_947628985.1. GTDB lineage: Bacteria > Bacillota_I > Bacilli_A > RF39 > UBA660 > CAG-1000. Next base: position 1,039 of record CANRCA010000071.1, read on the forward strand.
AAAATAATAATTTTAATTATGAAAATTTAAAATTAGCTAAATTAAGTGTAGCTAAAATACTTGAAAATTGTAGATTAAAAGGATGTTTTGATATAAATAATCTTGAATATGCTCTTTTAGAACCATCTGGAGATATTTCTATATTATTAAAAAGTGATAATCAACCTATTACAAATAATGATTTAAAAAATAATATAAAAAAGAATAGCAAAAAACAAAGTTTAAGCTATTCTATAATAGTTGATGGTATGATTGATGAAAGTGAACTAAAAAAAGCTAAAAAGACGTTAAAATGGCTCAATAAATATTTAAAAGATAATAATAAAAAATTAGAAAATATATCCTTATTATCAATAGATGAAAATAATAATATTACTTTATTTGATAAAAATGTAAAATAATTTTAATTTTTCTTGTATTAAAAACAAATGTTTGTTATAATTTTATTTGGAACATTTGATGTGAGTGTCGTCCTCCAATCTTGAAATAGAAAGGAGGGATACAATGAAAAAAAGAACTTTTATAATAAAAATTCTTCATTACATTGCTATCATTTTGTTACTTTCTACCTTATTGGTAATAGCAATAAAAATATGACACTCAATCTGCATTGATAGAGTGTCAAGACTAAATTATTAGAGGCGACATTCACTTATGGAATCGAATGTTCCTCTTTTTTATTTTATGCAAATTTCTTTGACATATTCATAATAACATATTAATGAAGCTTTTACAAGTTATTCTATTTAAAACTCAATATATAAGTTAAAAAACAATATTGGTGGAGCTGAGGAGTAATGAACTCCTGTCCAAAATTCATTCTAATAGAACATCTACAAGTTTAGTTGGTTTTTAATTTCGAATAATAATGTAGATTGCCAACTTCTCTTATTATTCTAAGTTTATTAATTATTCGTTATAAATCATAAACATATTTATAATATAGTTCACTTTATGACTCCCATTTAAAATCTCGTGAACAAAAGATTTTAAGGAAGACCTGAAGCCTTAAACTAGGCAAAAGCAGGTACAAAATTTCTATCGTTTCCGATTATTTTAATTGTTGCATTTTAAGTATGCCTACTACTTGCATTCTATCCAAATATAATTTTGTCGAATCAATACAGCCCCATATTGATATAATACAACTTTTGTTGTGATTTATATTATATCAAAAATAATTATTTATTGCAAATTATAATAAATGTTCTGACTCATCGTTATAGTATTCTCCACCATGACTATTGTTTTGTTTTTCTATTTTTGTTCTTTCTTGTATTTTATCATCTAATTCATTTTCATACATAAATTGATTAGAACTTATTAAATCACTTATATCTTTTGAAAGCTCATTATAGTCTATTCCATAATTCTTTTTTAATATTTCATTCGTTTGTTTATCTAATTTACCCATACCTTTAGTTATAGTGAAGTATTTTTTTAGAGCTTTTACAAAATTATCATTATTTATTTCATCTTTGAACATTTCATAGTAAATTCCTGCTAATTGTTCTACACCAATAGTATCTAATCCAATATCTAATTTAAGATTTTTATTATTTACAAAATTATATACTTCATCACTATAATGCATATTATTCATCTCTCCTTACTTTGTTTTTAATTTCTTCTTCAATTAATTTAACAAAGTCATCTATTTTAATATTTGTAGTATCATTACTTAATCTTAAACGATAACTAATAGTTTCTGATTCTTTTTCTTTATCACCTAATATTAATGTATATGGTACTTTAGATATTACACTTTGTCTCATTTTATAACTTAATTTTTCATCACTATCATCAAGTGTTACTCTAAAATTATTATTTTCTAATATTTCTTTTATTTTTTTAGCATATTCTAAATGATATTCATTATTTACTGGAATAATATTTATTTGATTTGGACTTAACCATAATGGTAAATTACCTTTTGTTTCTTCTAAAATATATGCCATAAATCTATCAAGTGAACCAAGTATTGCTCTATGAAGTACTACTGGTGTTTTCTTTTCTCCATTACTATCCACATATTTTAAATCAAATTTAGCTGGTAAACAGAAATCTAATTGACAAGTAGATAATGTATATTCATTTCCTACTGCAGGTTTTACATTTACATCTAATTTTGGTCCATAAAATGCTGCTTCCCCTATTTCTTCAGTATATTCTATTCCAAGTTCATTTAATACTTCTCTAAGTTCATTTTCTGCTTTATTCCACATTTCATCATCGTCATGATATTTTTGTTTATCTTCTGGATCTCTTAATGATAAAACACATCTATAATTTTTAATACCAAAATCTTTATATACATCAAATATTAAATCAACAACGCCTTTAAATTCACTTTTTATTTGATCTGGTGTTACAAATATATGAGAATCATTTTGACAGAAATGTCTACCTCTTTCAATACCTTTAACAGCACCACTTGCTTCATATCTAAAATCATGTGCTATTTCTGCTATTCTAATTGGTAAATCTTTATAAGAATGAAGTGAATTTGAATAAATCATCATATGATGAGGACAATTCATTGGTCTTAATACAAATTCTTCTCCATCAACTTCCATAGCAGGAAACATATTTTCTTTATAATGATCCCAATGTCCTGATGTTTTATATAAATTAACTGTTCCAACACATGGAGTTAAAACATGCATATAACCTAATTTCTTTTCTTTATTTCTAATATAATTTTCTAATTCTTCCCAAATAATATATCCATTTGGTAAAAACATAGGCATTCCTTTTCCAACTAAGTCATCACTCATAAATAATTCCATGTCTTTACCTATTTTTCTATGATCTCTTAATTTTGCTTCTTCAAGTTCATTTATATATTCATTTAAATCTTCTTCATTATCATAGCAAACTCCATATATTCTTTGAAGCATTTTATTTTTAGCATCATTTTTCCAATAAGCTCCACTTACTTTTAATAATTTAAAATATTTTATTTCTTTAGTAGAGTTTACATGAGGACCACGACATAAATCAATAAAATCTTCTTGTTTATATGCACTAATTACAGTATCATTTTCATCCATTCTATTAATTAAATCTAATTTATATTCATCATCTTTAAACATATCTAAAGCTTCTTGTTTACTAAGTTCTATTCTTTTAATCAATTTATTATCTTTAGATATTTTTTTCATTTCTTTTTCTATTTTAGGTAAATCATCTTCAGTTAGAGTTACATCACCTAAATCAATATCATAATAAAATCCTTCATCAATTACTGGTCCTACCCAATATTTTGCATTAGGATATAAATGTTTAATCGCATGTGCGAGTAAATGAGCACAACTATGATTTAACATATTTAGTTTTTCATCATTTTTTATTTCTTTCATTCTTCCTCCATATCATCCATAGATAATCTTTCTCTTTTATATTTTTTTCTTAAAACTACTCCCCTTTTATTTAATTCATGTCTTGCACATTTTTGATTTCTATTTGAATTAAATTTTCTTATAAGTAAGCATCTTAGTTCAAATACACTCATTTTTGCATAATCATATACGGTATCGTCTTTTTCAAAAGGTTTATCGTCTTCCCTTTCAAAATTTAATTCTTCATAATCTTTTTGCTCTAAGGTAGGGGTCTCATATGGAATAATTTGTCTTCCATCACTCACTAAAACAATTTTACCCATATAAAGTAAAGATGGATTACTAATAATCATTTCATTTGATGAATGTTTTAATTGAGGAAATAAAGTTTTAGCTTCACTATGAGTTAAATTTTTTAATTTTTCCCCTTTTATAAAATAATATCTTGATAAAAATTTTGATAAACTTATAATATTTTCTTTCATAATATAACTCTCCTTTAGTAAAATAAAAAAGGATGATACAACAAGGAGTCATATAGACGGTACCATCCTTTTTTTAACTTTATAAGTTTTTTAACGATAACTACTCGTAGGGTATTAACCTCATTTAAATTGGTAGTAATCATTATATCATTATAATAGTTTACACCATCCACTATCTCTCTTTAATAATAAATATAATAATGTTGTCCAATCACATTTATATTAAAATATTAGCATAGATATTTTTTTTATGCAACATCTTTTTCTAATTTATAAGTATTTTTTCTCTTTTTAATTTCAATTAACGCTTTTATATTATTATTAAGTATTTCTAATTCATTTTCATCTAATAAAGATATAGCTTTTGCAATATCGCTATTTGTAGGATTATTTCTTACTATTACATTTTGTATTATTTTACTATCATTTGAAAATGGTGTTAGAGAATTTTCTTCTGAACTAATTTCTTCTTTATATGAAACTGGTGAATCATAAGTATCATATAAAACATAATTATTTTTTCTTGCTGTATATTTTTCTTTTTCAAATTCTATTTTTTCTTTTACTTCTACTTTTTCTTCTTCACTTGGTATATTAATTATTTCAGTCTTTTTAATTTCATTTGGATTTATATATTTACCTTTTTTAATTTCTTTCATTGCTTCATATTCAATAGCATTATTAGTTGTTATTAATTTAATTGCTTTAGTAAAATAGTAAAAAGGAATAAAACCATGTAAAATATCTGAAATAGTTGAATTAAATTTATATAAACTATTTTTATTTACTATATATCCTTCATCATATATTTTCTTTTCTATTGTTGGTTTTACAGATTCAATTACAGCAATACCATAAGCTGTTGTAAGTAATTGTATAATTGCATATATTAAAATAATTTCCATATCCATATCCCCCTTTAATAACGCTCATATTATACCATATTTAAGCAAAATAGTCAAATTATTTGCTTTCTAGTGTTAATCCTTTTTTAAAATGTTACCATATCATTAGTTAAAATGTTACCATATCATTAATTAAAATGTTACTAAGTT
>CANRCA010000072.1 GCA_947628985.1 uncultured Bacilli bacterium
AATCAATTAATCTTGTATTTTTATAAATACTTTCTCTTCCTACTTTTTCAAATTCAAGTAATCCAGCATCTACTAAATTATTTAAATATGTAGTAGCTGTTTGTCTTGTTACATCACATCTATTTTCGATATAATTTATTCTAGTATAGACTTCAAAGAATAAAGAATCTAATAATTCATCAGAATATATTTTAGGTAATTTTCGAATAAATTCTTCCTTGAAAGACTCCATTTCATTTTGAATTCGTTTAATTAATTCGATAGTATTTTTAGATGTTTCTTCGATTCCTTTTAATATATATATAATCCAATCTTCATAGTTATTATTTTCCCTAAATTCAGTAAACAATTTATAGTATTGATCTTTATTTTTATTAATATAATTACTTAAATATAAAATAGGACTATCCAAAAGATTATTTAATACTAAATATAAAACATTTAATATTCTACCAGTTCTACCATTTCCATCATAAAATGGATGAATAGATTCAAATTGATAATGAATTAAAGCCATTTTTATTAGTGGATCTACTCCGTCATTATTTTCATTAATATAATCTTCAAGATTTTTCAACAAATCTCTAATTTCTTTTTCATCTTGTGGTGGGGTATAAATTACTTCTCCAGTTTTACTATTAATTAATTTAGTTCCAGGATTTTTTCTTATACCAGCTTTATTATGTTCAATCATTCCTTGAAGTTCTACTAAAACATTAGTTGAAATAAATTCTTTTTCTTTTATTATTTCATATCCACGCCAAATAGCACTTCTATAATCTACAACTTCTTTAGCAGATTCATCTTTAAATCCACTTTTTGTTAATACTTTATAAATACTATCATGGGTAGTTACAATATTTTCTATCGCACTACTGTCTTTAGCTTCATTAATAGTAATAGCATTAATTAAAATGTGTTGATTTGGAATTGAATTAGCAAAACCTTTTAGTTCAGCAAGTGATCTTGAAGCCTCATTCAATGCTTCAAGGATTCTTGGAGTTTTTAAATCATAATCATTAAATGGTAATAATTTCATAGTTAGTCATCTCCTTATATATATATTATACTATTTTTTTAACATATACAAGAAATATGTTAAATTTTTGTATTTTTTTTTAACATATTTCTTGTATATATATAGTTATGATAATCTATCAAATTCTACTCATCTAATGCAAAAAAATTCTAGCCTCACTAGAAATTTTCTTTTAAAAGTATTAATTTATAGAAATAATATAGATAGGATAAATTTATATTTTAATATTTTACTTGATAATCTTACTCATATAAATTGTAAATTAATTAACAAATATTTTTTTAAATGTATCTTCTACAAAATTATTATCATTCATTTTGCTTTCTAAATATTTATTGAAATTGTTTTGATTGATTCCATTATTTACTATATCTTCAAAATTAGGATATAATTCTTTAATTTGTTTTCTACTTACAATATATTTATTACCACTAAAATTAAAAGTAATATTTTCTACATTATCTATTAAAGCAAATATTGATACGGAGTTATATAATAATGATTTTTCCAAATAATGACTATCATTAACATACCAATCTGTAATATGATAATCAATAATAAGTTCTAGATTTTCAGAATTGATTTCGAATACGTATCCATATTCAGCGAGAGGTAAATTATCTATTAAATGACTATCATTGCTGTTATTACCAACATATTTATTTTTATATTGTATTATGTTGGCAATTCCTGATTTATCTCTATTAAATGGAGTTATTGGTATATTGCTTTCTGTGTATTCTTTTTTTGTATCTATTATATAATACTCATTTTTAGTATTTCTATTTATTCTATAAACATTATAAAATGGTGCTTTATAAATAATCATAATATCCCCAGTTTCTTTTAAATAAGAAAATCTAGGGGCAACTTTATTTAATACAACATTAGAATAGTCAAGTAGAAGTAGTAATATAAGGCCTATCATAAAATAACATATACCTAAAAATACTTTTTTTAAAATAGTTTTACCACTTTTTATATTAACAAACCCAAAAGTAAAAATTAATAATCCTATTATAGAATGAATAGATCCCCAACTACTATCATTAGGATATATAGTAAAGGCAATAAAGATTAAACCTAAACCGAAGAATGTAATCAATTCATAAATAAGTTTATTTTTTTCAAATACTTTTTTATTAGAATAATCTATTGTATCAATAATATTTTCTTCTAATTTTTTTTGATAGTCTTCTTTATCAATTTTTTCTCCACTAAGTAAATCATTAACTGTTATTTTTAAAATTTTACATAATTCCATCATAATAGAGGCATCGGGTAATCCTTTGCCGCACTCCCATTTAGATACTGCTTTATAAGTTATTCCTAATTTCTCAGCAAGTTGTTCTTGTGTTAAATTTTGTTCTTTTCTACAAGTTGCAATAAATTTACCTATTTTTTCTTGATTCATATTGCTTGCTCCTTTCAAAAACAACTATATAACATTAACACAATTTTTAACACCTACAATTAGTAGAGTTAGGAATTTTTGCTCATATAAATTGTAAATTGTATTATAATATCACAAAAGTTACTGTCATACCTACAAAAAATAAAAATCCATTCAAACTTGCTTTTATTGGAAATAGCTTCTTCAGAGTGCAGTTAATATTCACGCACTTCTAGGTTTATTTAAATACTTTTAACTTTATTATTATATAGTAAAATATTTGTGTACTTATTTGATAATTTTTAGTATACTAACTTAAAAGGAGTTATTTTATGCAAATAAGAAATTATTATTATAAATTAAAACGTTATTTACGCTATAGAAAATTTAAAAGCTGTAATTTACCTTATCCCTTTTTTGATAATAAAAGAGATACTTTTGAGATGGTTTCCTATTATAAAAATAATAAATCATTTAATGTTAATGAAAGTATAGTAGAGGCTATAGGAGATATTTCAAATCATGGTCTTATTTATCATTATCAAAAATCAGATTGCAATAAAAAAGATAATCATATTAAAAGTAATGAATATATAAGCCATTGCCATAATTTTGATGAGTTAGTAAAAATTTTATATGATTACCCAGAATCATTTAATATTCCCAAAAAGTTCTTGCATGAATATAGTAAACAAGAATTAGATTATTTAAAAGATGCTCAAAATTATTTAAAATTAATTGGTTTAAAAGATAAAAAAATTTCAAAAAAGCAAGAAGATCTTTACGTAAAAATGGATAAATTATATGATAAAAGGCCTTTAAAAATATTTGATAAAATTCATCTTAAATATTTAGAATATTTAGATAAAAGACTTTGGAAAAAACTACAAAATGAGGAATTTAAAAGATATAATAATGATTTAGATCTTATATATAGTAATTATCGAAGAATATATTGTAAAAATAAAGAACTAGCTAATGCTTATATTAATGGCACTAAAAACTATCGTATTTATCGTAAAAATAAATATGATCGAAAATTTATAGGAGAAAAATATTTTATAATTGATGATGATTATAAATATCTTGGCGTCGTAGAAGTAATAAAAGAAAAAATCATTAAGTTAAAAGATTTAAAAGAAGATATGGTTTTATATAGATTAGTGGGTTTTAATACTTATAAAGAATATATTGATAATATGATTAAAGAATTTAAGGAAGATGCTAAATATTATAATGAAACATTTGATTTAAATAGTGATATAATCTTTGTTACTTATAAGGTTATTGAAAAATTTTAATAAATACACTAAATGATTCTTATATTTTTTCTAAATTTATTTAAATGCTTTTACCTTTATTTTATATCTTTTAAAATTGGTTATTTAAAATAATTATTAAGTAAAATTTAAAATTTTGGTAGTTTAAAAGGTAGTTGAGATTTTTCTTAACTACCTTTTTATGACAATAATAGTAAAAGAGTCTCAAGCAATTGTCATATTGTTATTTCTTATATTTTCTTATATATCTTTTAATTGTTCAAAAAGACTTAGTCTTTCTTCTTTAAATACTATTAAGTCATTTTTGGATTTTATCATATCTATTACATTATCAATATCAAACCATTTTACTTCTGATAATTCTTCTTTTTGAATGATAAAGTCTTTTTCATTTAAATTTGATTTTGTATAGTAAAAATAAGTAATATGCGAATTTGAATCTCTTATTGTAAATTCTCTTTTTGCAAACGGTTTTAAATCATTTGTAGTAATATCTATACCAAGTTCTTCTTTTATCTCTCTTAAAGCAGCTGATTCTAAGCTCTCTTTTGCATCTACATGTCCAGCACATAAAGCCCATTTATTGGGATTAAATCTTTTATTATCACTTCTTTTTTGAAGTAACACTTGTTTTTTATCATTAATTATAAAAACTGCAACTTCATTATGTAACAAATTTTTATCATGGGCTTCTTCTTTATCCATAATTTGTCCTGTAAAATTACCATCTTTATCAACTATTTCTATTAGTTCCATAGTATTTATTTGCTCCTTTCAAATATTTTTTAATCTTTTCCTACAAAAACATTATAAATTTTATTATAGCGATATCCTAATTTTGCATAGGTAGATTCTTTAACTAAAATACCAAGTTTTTCCAATTGATGAATGATTGCTGTTATTATTCTATAAATTGCAATATTATTTTCATTTAACAATTAATAAAATTTTCAAAAATATAAGCATGAGATTCTAAAAAATCTCCACGACTTATAATATCCTTTATTTCCTTACAAGTCAAAAATTTCACTTCTGCTACTTCTTCTTGAAGTTTTATTTCTGATATATTCAGTTGATCAAATTCCAATAAATAAACATTAAAAATGCAATTTTTTGTTGGGTATTTAAATGTTTTTACATATTGAATTTCATCATCAACATTTGTTATTCCTAATTCCTCTTCTAATTCTCTTTTTATTGTATCTAGTCCATTTTCCCCGTGAATGACATGACCACCAGTGGATGAAAAACGATTTCCTTTTTCTTTAGAAGTTTTTTGATTTAAATATCTACCTTCTCTATCTTTAATAAATATAACCGATAACATAATATTTTTCCCTTTATCAGTTTTTTCTCCTCTTATTATAGTTTCTCCAACTGCTTTTCCTAAATCGTTATATAAATCCAATATTTCCATTATTACCCTCCTTGACAGTTCTACTGATATTTTATCATCTATCAGTAATTTTGTCAGCAAATAAAAGATTTGGAAATATTTTTCCAAAACAATTAAAAATCGACAAGTTTTGGAAATAATAACTTTTTATATAAAAATAATCTATCTAACATAAATTCAATATGTCTTGCTTAATTCTTGCTTAATTCTTACTTAAATTTTTATAAATTACAATAGTCAATAGAACGTGTAATTTATTTTAAAATTGCTACCTAAAATTTTATTTGATAACCTTAATCATATAAATTGCTATTTATCTAACTTTTAATTTTTGCTAACAATATTTAATTCAATAATGATTATTACTATTGCTAATATCAATGCTGGAACCTATTTTAGGATTGATGCTGTATTGAATAATAATATCATAATGGAAATAACTGCCTAGTAAACCAATTACAATTTCAAAAGCAGAAATAGCAAAACCTATATCTTTTTTCATAATTTCTCCAATTCTACAAATTACTAATGCATCTTATTATAATATTTTCTTTAAAATAAGAATAGTCTTATACTAGCGACTATTTTTGAAAATTTATTAAATATTTTAACTAAAAAAACTGCCATATTTTTATGCAGTTCTATCTATCTTGTAAGATTTCTTTTTATACCTTTTTCTTCTGCTGAC
>CANRCA010000073.1 GCA_947628985.1 uncultured Bacilli bacterium
TAGAAGAGCCTTCTGCAAGTTTAACATATGCTTTTTTATAAGCAGTAGTTAATCCTGTATATCTTCCTACTCTTCTTCTTTTTTGAACTGCATTTACTGTATTTACATTTAATACTTTAACTTTAAATTGTTTTTCAATTTCATTTTTGATTTGAGTTTTATTTGCTTTTTTATTAACTTTAAATACATAAACGTTATTTGCTTTTAAAGCTTCACTTTTCTCAGTAATAACTGGTGCCATTATTATATTCATTATTGAAGCACCTCCTCAATTTTCTTAACTGAAGATTCATCTATTAATAAATAATCAGTAGCAACTAAATCTAATACATTAATTTCTTCAGTAGATAAAACAGCAACTTTATTATTATTTCTAGAAGCTAAGAATAAATTTTCATCATCTTCTGAATAAACAACTAATGCTTTTCCATCTATCTTTAGATTTTTTAACATTGTATTAAAGTCTTTAGTTTTATTAGTATCTAATTTTAAATTTTCAACTACAACTAATTCTTTATCTTTAACTTTAGATGTAAGTGCACTCTTAAGTGCTAATCTTCTTTCTTTTCTATTTTGTTTTTTATCATATTTTCTTGGTTTTGGTCCAAAAACAATTCCACCACCTGGCCATTGTGGGCTACGAGTAGATCCTTGTCTTGCATTACCAGTTTCTTTTTGTTTATAAGGTTTACGTCCACCACCAGATACTTCACTTCTTGTTTTAGTACTAGCAGTTCCTTGTCTTAAAGATGCTTGAGCAAGAACAATCGCATCATGCATAACGCTTTCATTAACTTCAACGTTCCAAACTTCATCTTTAAGAGTTAAGTCTTTAACTTTTTCACCTTTAAGGTTTAAAACTTGAACTTTTGCCATTATTCTGAAACCTCCTCACTAGTAGTTTCAGTTTCTGTTGATTCAGTAGTTTCTTCTTCTTTTACTTCTTCTTTTACTTCTTCTACTACTTCAGTTTTGTTTTCTGAAACATCTTCTTTAACTTCTTCTTTTTCATCATAAGAAATTAATTCAACAGGTTCTGTATATTTACTACCTTTTATTGCTTCTCTTATAAATACAAATGAATTTTTAGCTCCTGGAACATTTCCACTTACTAATATACATTTATTTTCCATATCAACATCTACTATCATTAAATTTTGAATAGTGATTGTTTCGTTACCCATATGTCCTGGTAACTTTTTACCTTTTAAAACTCTCATTGGTCTCATTGTACCAAGTGATCCTACACGTCTATGATATGTAGATCCGTGAGTTTCAGGTCCACGAGATTGATTCCATCTCTTAATAACACCTTGGAAGCCTTTTCCTTTAGATGTACCAGTTACATCTACTGTGTCTCCGTTTTTAAATACATCAGCTTCAAGTACTTGTCCAAGAGTATAAGATGATGTATCTACTCCTCTTATTTCTTTTAAGAAGCGCTTAGGTGATGTATTTGCTTTTTTAACATGTCCTTTTTCAGGATTATTAGATGATTTTTCTTTTTTATCAAAAGCACCTAATTGAATAGCATTATACCCATCTTTTTCAACAGTTTTAATTTGAGTTACAACATTTGATGGAACTTCAATTACTGTTACGGGTATTAATTTTCCGTCAGTTGTGAATACTTCAGTCATTCCAACTTTACGTCCTAAGATTCCTTTCATTTTTTACTTTCCTTTCTAATATTACTTTTTAATTTCAATATCTACTCCACTTGGTAAATCCAAATGAGCAAGAGCATCAATTGTTTCTTTACTTGGTGATGTGATATCAATTAATCTTTTGTGAGTTCTAATTTCGAATTGTTCACGAGAATCTTTATCTTTGTGAACAGCTCTTAATATAGTGATTTTTTCAATCTCAGTTGGTAGTGGAACAGGTCCGCTAACAACTCCACCAGTTCTCTTAACAGTCTCAACAATTTTTGAGCAAGCAAGATCAACACTTCTGTGATCAAATGATTTTAATCTAATTCTTACTTTGTCTTTAGACATATTAATTTCCTCCTTCGCCTATAATTTTTTATAGACTTGCTAAGTGTAAATTACCTGATTTGTAATTAAGTTTAATTCAACTTAACCTGGTGTATCAGCAACCTTACACATCCTCGCCAGTCAATTACAATTAATTATATGGCAAATAAAAAGAAAAATCAAGCATTTTTTCTTAATTTTTCATAAAATTTTTACATTTGTTTACATTATTATTTAATTATTAAACTTTCTCCTGTCATTTCTTTTGGTTTACTAATTTCATACATATCTATAATTGTAGGTATTACATCTTTTAAAGAACCATTTGGTTTTAATTTATAATTTTCATTACATATTACAAATGGAACTTTATTATCTGTATGTCTTGTATTAATTTCACCATCATCATCTTTCATACATTCAACATTTCCATGATCTGATGTTATTACTAATTCATAAAAGTTTTCTTGTGCTTTTTCAAGTATTTTACCAATACATATATCACATACTTCTAATGCTCGTTGTACTGCAGGAATATTTCCTGTATGTCCTACCATATCAGGATTTGCAAAATTTACTAATATGAAATCAAAATCATCTTCCATAGCATCCATTACAGAAGTTGTTACTTCAACAATATTCATTTCTGGTTTCATATCACTTCTTGCTACTTTAGTAGATGGAACTAATATTTTAAATAAATTTTTATCAGATAATTCTTGTGCCCCATCAAAGAAATATGTTACATGTTGATATTTAGAAGATTCTGCTATTCTAGTTTGTTTAAATCCTAAATCTGCTAAATATGAACCAAATGTGTTTGGTATTTCTTCATTTGTATAAGCACCTTCTATTAAATCACTAGTACTATATAATGAACTATATTTTACATTTTTAAATCTTTTAACATTAAACATATTAAAATTTTCATCTACTAATGATGATATAAGTTCTTCCATTCTTTCAGGACGAAAATCTACAAATAATACTCCATCATTTTCTTTTATGTTTGAACCTTTAGTTATTACACTTGGATTTATAAATTCATCATATATATTACTTTTATAATGTAAATCTAAACATTTTTCATAATCAGAAAAATTATTTCCAATTCCATGAATAATTAAATCATAATATTTTTTTATTAAATTATAATCTCCATCATTATCCATAGCAAAATATCTTCCACATATTGTTCCTATTTTACCTAAAGATAATTTTTCTGCTTTTTGCATAAAATTAGATATTAATTCTTTAGATTCTTTAGCTTTAGAATCACACCCATCAGTTATAAAATGAAAAATTACATTATCAATTTTTTTAATTTTAGCAAGTGCTAGTATTGCATAAAAGTGATCCATACTAGAATGACTAAATCCACTTGAAACTAAACCAATTAAATGTAAAGTTGATTTATTTGATGATACATGATCCATCATATCAAGTAAGACATCATTTTCAAAAAATGTTTTATCTTTAATACTATTATTAATCATAGTATATGGTTGTACTATAGTTCTTCCACTACCAATAGTCATATGTCCAACTTCACTATTTCCACATACACCTTTTGGAAGACCAACTTCTTCACCACTAGTTGATAATTCACTTACTGAATATGTATCTAATATTTTATTAATATTTGGTATATTAGAAGTTTTAACAACATTACCATTTTCATTTTCTCTTAAACCAAATCCATCTAATATTAATAATATAATTTTTTTCATTTGCTTCTCCTCTTTTTATTTTATCACAATAAAAAGCAAATACAAAATTATTTCACATTAATCATATCAAGTCTTAACTTATCAGCAATAGTTACAATAAACTCAGAATTAGTAGGTTTAGCCCTATCAATATCAACACTATGTCCAAATATTTCTTCCATTAAATCAATATCTCCTCTTAGCCAGGATACTTCAATCGCATGTCTAATTGCTCTTTCAACTCTTTGCATAGATGTATTAAATTTAACAGACAAATCTGGATATAATTCTTTTGTAATTCCACCTATAAATCCAGGATTATCATATACCATTAATATGGCAGATCTTATATATTGATAACCTTTAATATGAGATGGTATACCTAATGCATGTAATATATTTGTTACTTGTATTTGTATATCTTTATCTTGTAATTCTATTAATTCTTCTTTACTTCTATTTATTTTAACTAGATTTATAATTACTTTCTTTAAATTATCCATATCAAATGGTTTTAAAGCAAAATATTTAACTCCTAATTCACATACACTTCTTATTGTTTCTTCTTCTCCAAACGAAGACATAACAATTACTTTTTTATCAATATTATTTTCTTTCATATAATTTAGTACACCAATACCATCTTTCATAGGCATAACTAAATCTAATAACATAATATCAAATTCAGAACTTTTATTTTTTAATATATCAATGGCATCCATTCCATTAGATGCACTTAATGTTACCTCTACTTCATCACTCTCATTAAAGTACTTCTTAATTAAACTAACTTGTGCTGCATTATCATCTACTACCAATACTTTAATTTTCATTTTTTCTCCTTTTTATTCGTACTTTTCCATTATACTACATTACATATTATAATTCTACAAAAATTTTTGTCTAATTTTGTCTTAAAAAAGTTTCGCTAGAATTTACTTAGAAAAACAAGATAAAAAACTTATGAATTTTTATTTTTCATAAGTTTATTTACAGTCAAGTTCAGGATAACCAGATGTTCCTAATTTCCAATCACATAATGTATAACCAGTTAACCTACTATCTATTTCAGTTAAAGTGATACTATTCTTATTTGAATTTAATAATGTTACAAATGTTTGATTTTTTATTTCATCTATGGATTTTCCTATTGTAAGTTCACTATCATTTGTTAAATTTGTTCCATTTTTTAAAGTATCATTTTTATAATATGTATTATTTATTGTATATGTATCATTTGCTAAATTACCAATTGCATAATTAGTTTTATTATCATTACTTGTTACATTTCCTACATTATATACATTATTCAATAATAGTTTATCATTACTTTCACTATTTGACATTCCATAAGAACGATTATTGTGTGTTCCTATTATATTTCCTTCATTATATGAATTTATTATTTTTAAATATCCTTCTATTGTTGCATCTCCATCAGAAGCTTGACCAACTATACCTCCAACATTTGAATAATTTTGATTAGGTAATGATTTTAAATTTCCTTTATTACATGAATTTAATATAACAATTTTAGAAGATTTCCAATTACTTCCTATTAATCCTCCTGCTAAAACACCATAAATAAAGTTTTGATCAGAAGATAAATTACCAGAATTATAACAATTATTTATTATCACAATAGCATTACGTCCATTTAACCCTATTATTCCTCCAATTCTATTCCCTCCTGTTATATCACCTGTATTATATGTATTTTTTATTGTATATACATTTTGATTATCTTCTGGCATTGAATTAAATTCTCCTACTATTCCACCTAAACATTCTTTTGAATTTAAATTTTGATATATATTTGTAGTTATATTTCCTTTATTATATGAATTATTTACTTTTATACTTTTACTTTTATCTACTACACCTATTAATCCTCCTATATATAATAATGTATTTTTATTATAATCTATATATAGATTTGTTATATTAGCATTATTTCCACTATTAGTGATTTCTAATGATGTAGTATCATTAGAATATCCAATAATACCACCAATATTAATACTTTTATCTTCTATTGAATTTGCATTTATTTCACC
>CANRCA010000074.1 GCA_947628985.1 uncultured Bacilli bacterium
GATTTAAGAAAAAGAAAGCAAGGATTTAGATTAAAACATAAAATGAAATCAAATCAAATTAAAATGTATGATAAAGGCTGTTCTATTAGAATAGAAACTACCATAAATGATCCTCATGAATTCAAAGTGTTAAAAGATGTTGAAAAAATAATAAATCATAAAGATATTGTTGTAGAAAAGAAATGGCTTCCTATGGGAAAATCTATAGCCAATTTGTATAGATATGCTGAGGTTTGTAAAGCTATCAATAAAAGATATATTGAAGCTTTACCAATTCCTAGTGAAAAAGAAACTGCTATCAAAAAACTAGAAGCTATTTCAAATGCAAAGGAGGTAAATAATCGAAAATATACAGGTTTTAATTTATTTAAACAAAGCGATAATAATTTGTTTAATGTTCTTGCTAATGCAGATTTAATTATTAATGGTTTTACAAATAAAATACTTCGTCAAAGACTATTCAAAGATGATGATAATTTTAATAGTAAAAAAATAAAAAATAAAACTACAAGAATTATTGACAAATTAAGAAAATATGGAATGATTAAAAAAGTGGGGAGTGCCTCAAAATATTATGTAACCGAGAGCGGTAGAGAAGTTTTAAATTATTTTATGTTGTATCAAGATAAAGACATTCCTAATTTCTTAAAAGCCAACTAATTCTTAATATTAAACTATTTAAAAAAGTCACTTTTCGGTGACTAATTTTGTCATGCACTACTAAAAAAACTTGTTTTTTTTTAGTTATTATTTAAATAAATAACATATTAAAAATATAATTTAAATGTTTTTAACTAAATGGTCTGTCAATCTCTATAATATATAAATAATTATGATTTTTATCATATATATTTTCTTTTAAAAATGAAATTAAATCTTTTTCATTATAATTTTTATCAAAAGGTACTACACAATCAAATAATATTTTTGTTTGAATTTCTCCTTCAATCATACGAAAATCATGAACTAATAATTCTTCATCCAATTTTTTTAAAGTATTTGTAACCTTTTTTTTCATCTTATCTACTTCTTTATTTCCTAGTAATACTGGATCCATATGAATAGTTAAAGAAATATCATATTTTTTTCTAAAATCATTTTCAATAGCATCTATCATATCATGAGCATTAATCATATCTAAAGATGAATCAATCTCTACATGAACTGTTACAAATTCAGATGATTGACCATAACTATGAATTACTAAATCATGAATACCTAAAACACAATCATAAGATAATAATTTCTTTTTTATTTTATCTACTTTTTCTTTAGAAGGTATAATTCCAATAATTGGATCTAATAATTCTATTAACATTTTATAACTACTAAATATCACAAATAAAGATATAATTAATCCAAATAAACCATCTAAATTTATATTAAATAATTTCATAATAATCATAGAAATTAAAATAAATGTAGTTGTTATAATATCATTTCTTGTATCTAAAGCTGTTGTTTTCAATGTTTTAGAATTTATATTTTTAGAAAAATGTAAATATACTATCATTTGTGATATTTTTAATAATATTGAAACAACTAAAACAATAAATGTTATATAATTAACAACTAAATCTTTAGGATATATAATTTTAACTATTGATTCTTTAGCAAATACAGCACCCATTATTATCATTAATACAGCAATTAAAACACCAAATATATATTCATATCTTTCATAACCAAATGGATGATTTTTATCTGGTTTTTTACTTGATAATTTAAAACCAACTATAGTTAAAAAAGATGATAGCATATCTGATATATTATTACTAGCATCAGCAAGTATACTTACACTATTAGAAATTATACCTATAATAAGTTTAATAATACCAAGTATTAAATTAGTTATAATTCCAAATATTCCACAAAATTTACCATAAAAATTTCTTTTTTCTTTTGATATATTTTCATTTGTCATGTTTTATCTCCTCGTATAATATTTTATACTTATGTATATAAGTTGATTATTAAAATTATATCAAAAAATTATTTTTTTGTATATCTACATTTTGGATAATTAGAGCATCCGTAAAATTTACTATATTTTCCTTTTCTTAATATTAAATCTCCTCCACATAAAGGACATTTATTTATATTTCTTTTTTCTATTTGTTTTACTCTTTTTCTTGTGTTAATAACATGTTTATTTCTTGAATTTATATCTGTAATATTTAAATTTTTAATTTTTTCATATAATTCTTTTGGATTATAAATATAACTTTTATTATATGATAAAATTGTATTTAATAATTCATTACTTCTTATAACTTGAGTATTGGTTTTAATATTAAGTGAAGAAGATCCACTTATACATATAATAGATATAAATCTATCTTTTGACATACGTAATATTTCACTTAAACATTTTATATGTCCATAATTTTGATGAATAGGATTATTTATATAATATTTATTATTAGATATCCATTTTTTATCATATTCATTTCCTTTAATATATCCATTATATTGTTTTGTTTCAATAACAAATATTCCATATTTTGAAAATATTATATGATCTATTTGATGAGTAATATTATTATTTTTAAGTAATACATTATTTAAAACATAATACTCTTTTCTAGGTAATTTTTTAAGTATTCTTTTTACTCTTTTTTCTCCTATGAAACCTAATATTTCTTTATAGAAAAAACAACTAATTAATCCTAAAATTAATATAATCCAAAATAAATAATTTTTTATAAATAATGAATCTATTAAACTATTTATTATATCTTTCATGTTAACACCTATAAAAAGTATATCAAAATTAAAAAAATTATACAAAATTAATTGTATAATTTAAAATGTTATTTTTTTAATTCAAGTCCATCTTTAAATGCATTTCCTACTCTTGTAGTTACTTTATAATAACCATGTGTATATGGATCAAATGCTATTGCATTAAGTTTTTCTATATCAACATTATCATTAGTAAGAATATTTTCTTCAGCTAGAACATTTACAACTTTTCCAATTACACCATATCCATATTCATCATCTTGACACTTTATAAATTCACATTCCATACATAATGGAAATTCATTTATAATTGGTGCATCTACATTTTCTGATTTAGTTACTGTAAGATTACTATTTTCAAATTTATTTTTTGTGTTATTTGCAGATACAATTCCAAAATAATCTGCTTGTTTTACATGCTTTTCATCAGCAAGACTAACCGTAAATGATTTTCTTTCTTTAATATTTTTTACTGTTTTATGAGTAGTAGATAAATTTAATAGGACTAAATCTCTTTCTAGCATAGTTCCCCATGCTGCATTCATTACATCTACACTTCCATCTTCATTATAAGTAGCTATCATTAAAACTGGCATTGGAAATATAGCCTCTGTTGTTTTAATATTTTTTTTCATTTTTTCCTCCTTTAATTTTGCATAAATATTTGTTGACCTTTAATTAAGTCATAATTAACTAATGTAGAAGAATCTAAATCTTCTTTATTCATATCAACACCTGTAATTTGACTATTTTCATATGTTGTATAGTAATAAATACATTTATCTAAGTTACAACAAGAAGTATAAATAGTTATTTCATATTCACATTCTCCCATATGAACACATCCTCTTTGTTGTTCTACACTTCCTAAAATATGGAAAAATTGACTAATACTTTCTGATTCACTATCTCCTGAAAGTGAATTCATTTTAGTAAATGTTGCTTTTACAAATCTAGATGCAGATGATAAATCACCAGGTAATCCTAAAGCACCCATTCCACGACTATAAGTATCAAAATTTAACTTTTTAGAAAAATTGTTTACAGGTGCTTCTGTAGATAAACTCATATAATTATTTAAATTAAACATATGAATATCAAATGTTGGATTATTTGTTAATATTCCAACTGGATTATCATATATTTTTAATCCATCTTTTACACTTTCAACTGTTATTGAAGAATCTTTATCAGATATAATCCAATGTAATGGAGATGCTTTTAACTGTTCGCTAAAATCTATTTTAGCAATATTAATATTATTTAATAGTTCTTTTGCTTCTTTAATATTAGAGCATTGTGTTAATATCCATGGAATAAATTCAAATGGTGCTACATTATCTTTATCATTTACTAATTCTTTATAATCTGCATTATTAGGAAAATTTAATCCCGCCATTGCAAGTCCTTTTTCATTCATCGCATCATAATATAAAGGATAATTATCCATTACATAAGACATTCCTATAATAGCATAATGATTAGATATTTCTTTTCCATTTCTGAATTTAAAACTATAATTTCTTGGTGTAATAGTTACTGTTTCTTTGTATGAAAATTCTAAATCTAAATTTCTTCCAAAATAATGATCTTTTGTACTATAAGTTGCTGCTGTACACATATTATTACCTTCTTTCAAATAATATTTTATCAAATTAATAATTAATTTTCATTATTTTTCTAAAGATATTTTAAAAGCAGTTTTTGGTGTCCTTCCATCACCACCTGTGATTATAACATTATCTTTTAATGTAATAGTTGGTTTTACAGCAAAATCCTTGTTATATGTTTCTTGAAATATACCTTGGGTTTCTGGCTCAAATGCTCCAATCATTGGCCAGCTACCATCACCATACGGAGTCATTGTAGCTGTCAAATAATCATGTATATCATTTCCCCCTAATGGATATGCAAATAATTCACCAACAATTGGAAGTCCAACATACCCTTTCCATGTTTTTTCTGTTTTTTCACAATTTTCTGTTGTTTCAGTAGTATTTTTATTTTTACATATAGTATTTTTATAACTACCAATATTATTATCATTAGGGTCTTTTTGAACATTATCTACATAATAAGTATCTTTAACTAAATATTTTTTTAAATCATCTGTAAGCCATGAACCATTTAAATATGCTCCCCAATATTGTTCATCTCGTGAATTAACAACATCTTTATAACTATGCATACTATTCATATCACCAAATTGCTTTATAATAACATTATCATCAGAACCTGTTACATAATTAGCACTTTTTAATTTAGTTACAAGTTTTCCATCTTCATTATGAGTATTTACTATACGATATAACATATCATTAATTTCAACAAGTTCTCCTGGAGTTCTTGTATTTATTTTCTCTCCAGGTTCAGGAGGTTCAATATCATCTAATAAAACAAATGGATCATTTTTTGTTCCTGCACCTTTAAATTTTACATCGGCTCTTAAAACTACCATAGGTCGAACTCCAAAAGCATTATTTGGCACTGGCCATCCTGTAAATGTTCCATCTGGATTAATTCCAGCAACAGCTGTATAAGGAGGATCCAAATTAATAGGTGATGAGAACCACCAACTATGTCCAAGATTTAAAAAACTTTTGTTACCATATGCAGAAGTCTTGTTAAATTCGTAAGAACTTAATAAACCAACGGTGGCTTTTGTTGTAGAAGGCGGAGCAATATAACACCAACTATACCAACCTGATATCTCCCACTCAGCATCGGTTACTAATATTTTTTTATAATTATATAAAGTATCTCGAAAATCTTCATTTAACCATTGTTTTATATATGAATTTTCAAAGTCTCCAGTTTCACCAAAATTTATAGCAGATAAAATATTTTCAGTAATCATTTTCAC
>CANRCA010000075.1 GCA_947628985.1 uncultured Bacilli bacterium
GAAATTAGGTACAATAATTTTATAACACGTTCTTTCGTATACTCAAGACGTGCCATAAAATACTTAACATTATAACATGATTTTTAACAAAATAAAAAAGTTCATATGAACTTTTTTTACATTTCTACTTCTTCTAATAGATCTTCTGGTTGTTCTTCCCATACAGCTTCTAAAACTGTCTCTGAATTATCTTCTGGTTGATAATATTCATCTTTAATTATTTCTCCTGAAGGTTCTTTTGGTGGCTCATCTTCAACCTCTTCTAGTTGTGTATCCACTTGAGGATTTAATCCTGTATCTTCATTTTGAACATCCGTATTAGTTTCACCATTTAACTCTTGAGTATATTGTGGACTAGTATTTTCAGGTTCAAGACTTTGTATACTTCCATCTACTGGTTCATTTAGTTCTTCTTCTGGAAGTTCATTTATTTCTGTTTCTTTCCATCCTTTAAATACTTTTTCTTTCTCTTCTACAAAATCACCTATTTCAGGATTTTCATAACTTGTACCAGCTTTTTCTTGTACATCTTTAAGTCTTACTTCTGTATTTTCATCAAAATCTTCTTTATCATCTGAAACTACTTTTTTAGCAAAAACATTATCTTCTTCAACTTCTACAAAATAAGTAGGTATTTCCATTCCTAATTCTTGTGGAGTTGGTAAATCTTCATATTTATTATTTAGTTCAGATTCTGTATATCCAACTACCTTTTGTTCATTACCTGATTTAAATACTACTCTAGCAGAACCACATACTGCATGTAAATCAGTATCTAAATTAATACTTAATGTATCATTTTCAATATTTTTATTTCCAACTGATAATGACCAACCTAAGAATCTTTCTCCATTATGACAATAGTTATCACTACCTGCTTTTAATACATAATTTTGACTTTCTTCGCTACTTATTTCTTCACTATCAACTTGATTATAATAATCATCATAATAATTAACTGTAAACATATAAGTTATTCTTGCATATAAATATATTTCATTATTTGAATTAGCATATTTAACTAAATCTTTACTTAATTTTGTTACATTATTATCATAAGATTTAGAAGTATACCATCCTTGGAAGAATCCATCAGTTATATATGGATCTGATAGTATATAATCTTCCTCTTCTACATTATATGTTGTGGGATTATAATTAGTAGTATCATATATAATACTATATTCAATTAAATTACAAGATAAATAAATTTCTTCATCTTTTTTAATTTTACTACTTATATCAAATTCACTACTCATAGTTTCATCTGTATAATATTTACAATTATTATATCCTGCTGGTTCATATTTTCCAATACTTCTTCCATCAGTTACTTTTATAGTATCCACATTACCATTAATATAAAATGTTACATTATGTTCTACTTTTTTCTTTTTAACTGTTGTAACTTTCTTTACTACTGGTAATTCTTTTTCCTCTTCCTTTTCATCGTCTTCTTCTTCCGGAACTACAATTTCATCAATTGGTTTTTCTGGTTCTTCTTGTTCTTCTTTTTCACAACCAACTAATAATCCAATTATAGTTGCAATAATAACTAAAATAGCAATTGCTATAAAAACTATTAATCTTTTATCATCATTTTCATCATCTAAGAAGTCATTATCAATATCTTGATTTTTAGCTTTTACTTCTTTGCTTTTAGCTTTTTCTTTCTTCATTTTACCCTCCCTAAATATATTTAGTAGCACTATTTTTATTCACTACTCTAATAATCATTATAATATTTTTTTCCTTTATTTCAATATTTTGTGTAAATATTTTGTAAAGTTTTATAGCATTAAAAAAGAGCATTTAGCTCTTAAAAATCTCTATTTCTTAAAAATGCTGGCATTTCTAATTCTTCATCTTCTTCTGTTGTAACTGTTTCTGGTTTCTTTTCTCCTTCAATTGAACGATATAATGGTTCAGTTGAATCTTCAAATCCTGTTGCGATTACTGTAACAACTATTTCATCTGTTAGTGCTTCATTTATTACAGCACCAAATATAATATTTACATCTGTATTTGCAACAGCTCTAACTATTTCAACAGCATCTTCTGCTTCAAATAAAGTCATTGAATTTCCACCAGTTATATTTACAATACAATCTGTAGCTCCATTAATAGTTTGTTCTAAAAGTGGACTATTTACAGCTTGTTTAGCAGCTTCTACAGCACGATTATCTCCAAATCCAACTCCTATTCCTATTAGTGCATCTCCTCTATTTTCCATAATAGTTCTAACATCTGCAAAGTCTAAGTTTACAAGTCCTGGAACACTAATTAAATCTGAAATTGATTGAACACCAAGTCTTAATACATTATCAACTTCTTGGAAAGCAGCATTTAATGGAGTTGATCTATCTATTAAATCTCTTAATCTATCATTTGGAATAACTACTATTGTATCAACATGTTTTCTTAGTTCATCTAATCCAACTAAAGCATAATCCATTCTTTTTTTACCTTCAAATTTAAATGGTTTTGTTACAATAGCAACTGTTAAACATCCTAAATTTTGTGCTATTTCCGCTACTACTGGAGCAGCACCTGTACCAGTACCACCACCTAAACCACAAGTAATAAATACCATATCTGCTCCACGTAAACAATCTTCAATTTCATCTTTAGTTTCAAGAGCAGCTTCTCTTCCTACTTCAGGTCTAGTTCCAGCTCCTCTTCCTTTAGTAATAGTTTTTCCTAATTGAATTTTATGTTCTGCACGTGATACATTTAAAACTTGTTGATCAGTATTTGCAACTATGAACTCAACACCTTTTAGTCCAGAGTCAATCATTCTATTAACAGCATTACAACCTCCACCACCAATACCAATTACTTTAATATCAGCGATTTGATCCATTTCTAATTTGTTATTCATATTTCACTCCTTAATTATTGAAAAAATATCCATATATTTTTCCAAGTATCGTACTATTATTAGATTTTTTATTATTTATAAGTTCATTTTGTCCAACTTCATCAACAGTATAAGCTAATTTATTTCTAAATGATAACTTATCATGATAATATTTAATAAATCCTAATGAACTAGAGAATTTATTATGTCTACATCCAATTTCTTTTACTTTATATGTAGGCATTTGACCAAATACTTCTTCTACAACTAAATTAAAATCATTTAATTCTGTAGTTCCCCCTGTAATTATTATATAACTTATTTCTAACTTTGTTAAGAGATTTATTTGTTTTTTAGCAAGGTCTAATATTTCTTTTATTCTAGAATATATTATTTCACTTATTTCATATTGATTAATTTTAATATTCTCTTCATTATTAGTTAGCATCTCTTCACTCCATGAAGTAGAAGCATTTCTTTTATGAGCAAGAGCAAATTTTTCTTTTAAAGTTATTGCATCTTTTCTATTTATATCATAAATATAACAAATATCTCTATCTATGTTATATCCACCTATTTCTATATTTTCTGTATCTATTAATATTCCTTTTTTAAATATACTAACTTCTGTTTTAGAAGATCCTATATTTATTACTGCTGTATTTTTTGCATCCATTTCTTTTGTTTTAAATTCAAAGTAATCTCCTACACTTCCAAAATTAATATCTACTACACTTACAGAAATACTTTCAAGTAAAGATACGATTGTATATACATTTTTTTTAGGTACTAAACTTAATATTGCTTTACTTTTTAATTTATTTGCTTTCATACCTTTAGGATCTTTTACTTCTTTTTCATCATCTATAATAAATTCATATGGTGTTACCGCTATAAACTCTTTATTAGCAGGAACCTTATTATATACACATGCTTGTAAAGTTCTAACTATATCTATACTATTAACTTCTCCTTCAGGATTAGTTATTGTACTATTTCCTTCTGTTTTTATAAATTCTGCATAGTATGAAGGTACTATTAATATAACTTTATTAATATTTATATTTAATGCTTCTTCACTTCTTGAAAAAACTTCTTTTAAAGAAACTAATGTTTCTTCAGGATTTACTATTATTCCTTTTTTTACCCCTTTAGATTTTACTTCAGATACAGATAAAACGTGAACTTCATTATTATAAACTTCACCAACAACTAATTTAATTGTAGTAGAACCAATATCTAAACTTGATATTATTTCTTTCATGTATCCTCCTTATAATCTATAAGTATTATATCAAAATAAATATTTTTTTTAAATACTTACTTCATCAAAAACATAATTAATATTGAAATTATAATATGGGTTTTCTATTTTATTTGAATTGTTATAAGTTATTTTAATATTTATTTTTTTATATTCAGATTTTTTAATTATTTCATTTCTATCTAAAGATAAACTAATATTAACATCATTATCTTTTAAATTAGTATCTATATTACTAATAGAAAAATTTTTAACATATGTATCTATATTACCTATATTAACTGCATCTATACTTAATAATATTTCTTTATTAAATTCATTTAAATTAGGTATTTCTATATGTATATAATCTTCTTCATTATTTACTTTAATACTTGAATCATTTAAAGTTTGTGCATTTACAAACATAATATCATAGTATTTTTTTATAAATTTTACATTACCTGTTTCTTTTTTACTTATTATTAAAAAAGTAAATGTACTAAATAAAGCTAAAATAATAAATAAAACAACTAAAACTATATCAAATAATTTATCTTTCATATATTACCTTTCTATTCTAATAAAAATAATACCATAAAAAAACAAAAAAAGCATTAGTTTTTGCTAATACTTATTTTGTTAAAGATATAACAGAGGTTGAAGATGCAACTTTTAAAAGTTCTTCATTTGTAAGATTATCACCTATTATATAGTAATCTTTTCCATCCATACTCCAATTTAAAGATGTTTCTGTAAGGTTTCCAAGTACATTTTCATAAAATACTAATTCTCCACTTGATGAAGTAACTTCAAATTCTTTTGGACTTGTAGATGCTTCTTCTATTAATATAAATGATTTATCTCCTGTAAATGTTAATATAACCCTTTCTGCATCTTCTGTTGTTACTGTTTCTTCACTTTGAAATTTAGTTCCTGTTGGTAAATACATTGGATATACTATTTCATCTAATGAATTAACTGTATTACTATATTCTTCATTAGCATTATTTTCTACTTCAAAGTATCCTTCATCTAATTTAGTACCAAATTCTATTTTAGATATTTTAAATGTTATATTTTCTGCTCCATTTTTATCATACACTTGAACTAACTGTGGCATCATTTCTTTATCAAATGTAATTTTTTGACTTACAAGTGAACTATTATTAGGATAATTTACTGTTGATGATAATATATAATTATTTTCAGTTTCTTCAAATACTACACTAGAATCATTTTCTAAATCTTTAAGTAATGATGATAATATATATGCTTGACTACTATTATAAGGCCATTCACTTTGAAATTTAAAACTTTTATTTAAACTTGGTGTTACTACTATAACTCACCAAAGTTTTAAACTTTTTAACCTTATTATATAGTATCTTATACTCATTAACAAGTTCTCTTGTTG
>CANRCA010000076.1 GCA_947628985.1 uncultured Bacilli bacterium
GGTTCTGTGAGGGGCAGTGAGACAAGCCTTTCACTTATAAGAAAGAGAGGTGTAGTCGAGAGATGTCTACTCGACAAGAAAAAATGAATTTAAATGATAATCAAAATAATTTAAATAATGGAGTAGAAAATAATCAAAATAATATTAATAATGTAGAACTTCCACAAAATAATTTATCACAAGTTAATGTTGTTCAAAATAATGGAGAAAAAGATATAGCAGATAAAACTATAGAAAAGGTTGAAAATTTTATTAATACTAATGATTATTCTAAAGATTATGATCAATCTGATGTAAAGAAAAATAAAACTAATGCAGTATTATGTTATATACCTTTAGTAACATTATATTTCTTATTTACTGGAAAATATAAAAAATCTAATTATTTATTTTTTCATGCTAATCAAGGATTATTAGTAACAATATGTTGGGCTATAGTTTTTGTTATAAGTGGTATATTAAAAGCAATATTTACTGTTGAAAGTTTAGTAGCAACATTATCAACTCCAGGATGGGTTAAAGTAATATCATATTTATTATATTGTGCTTGTATATTCTTATCAGGTTTTGGAGTTGTAAATACATTAAATGGATTTACTAAAGAATTACCTTTAATAGGAAAATATAAAATATTAAAATAAAAATTCTTCAAAAGAGAATTTTTTTATTTTCACAAAAGATTTATAGATTTTTATTATTAAAAGATTTATAATATTTGCGAAAGGAGAAAAAATGAAAGTTAAATATTTTGATAATGCAGCAACTACTGCATTAGATAAAGATATATTAGATAAGATGATGCCTTATTTTAGTGAAGAATATTATAATCCATCATCTATATATACTAAGTCTATTAATGTTCATAAAGTAGTTGATGAATCAAGACTTAGAATTGCTTCATGTATTAATGCTAATCAAAATGAAATATATTTTACATCTGGTGGAACAGAAAGTGATAATCTAGCATTAAAAGGATATGCACTTGCTAATAGAAAAAAAGGTAATCATATAATAACATCATGTATTGAGCATCCTGCTGTTATTAATAGTTGTAAAGCACTTGAAAAAGAAGGATTTGAAATTACTTATTTAAGTGTTGATGAAAATGGTTTTATTAAATTAGATGAACTTGAAAAAGCTATAAAAGATGAAACTATTTTAATTAGTATAATGACTGCTAATAACGAAATTGGTACAATTGAACCAATTAAAGAAATAGGAAGAATTGCTCATGAACATGGAATAGCATTTCACACAGATGCTGTTCAAGCAATAGGTGCTATTAAAATTGATGTTGAAGATATGAATATAGATATGCTTAGTATGTCAGGACATAAATTTTATGGACCTAAAGGAATAGGTGCTATATATATAAGAAAGGGCATCAAAGTTAATAGAATTAATGATGGTGGTCATCAAGAAAATGATAAAAGAAGTGGAACAGAAAATGTTCCAGGTATTGTAGGAATAGGTTATGCTATTCTAAAAGCATGTAATAATTTAGAAGAAAATTCTAAAAGAATAAGTGAACTTAGAGATTATTATATCAGTGAAATAGAAAAAAGAATTCCTGAAGTTAAATTAAATGGAGATAGAGTAAATAGACTTCCAGGAAATGCTAATTTTTCTTTTAAATATATTGAAGGAGAAAGTATAATGTTACTTTTGGATTCTAAAGGTATATGTGTATCTACAGGTAGTGCATGTTCTTCTAAAACATTAGAACCTTCATATGTATTATTAAGTATTGGTTTACCTCATGAAATAGCTCATGGCTCTATAAGAGTTACTATTGGTAAACATAATACTAAAGAAGAAGTAGATTATTTAATAGATTCTGTAGTAGAAGTAGTTGATAAATTAAGAAAAATGTCTCCATTATATGAGGAGGGAAAATAATGTATTCAGAAAAAGTTATGGATCATTTTGAACATCCAAGAAATGTTGGAGAAATAGAAGATGCATCAGGTGTAGGTACAGTTGGAAATCCAGTATGTGGGGATGTTATGAAAATGTACTTAAAAATAGATGAAAACGAAGTAATAACAGATGTAAAATTTAAAACATTTGGATGTGCATCAGCTATAGCAACGTCATCAATGGCAACAGAAATGATTAAGGGAAAAACAGTAGATGAAGCCCTAGAACTTACTAATAAAGCAGTAGCAGAAGCATTAGATGGTCTTCCACCTGTTAAAATGCATTGTTCTGTTTTAGCAGAAGAAGCAGTAAAAGCAGCTATAGAAGACTATAGAAATAAAAAATTAAAAGAAAATTAAGATGGTTTAAAAAGTAAGCCATCTTTTTTATTATAAAATTATGTAAATTAAATAAATTTTTATATGATAATAAAAAAATTCATGTTACAATAATTAAGAAAGCGCTAAGAAAGGAGAAATTATATGAAATACGTATATATGTTTAGCGAAGGAAATAAAGACATGAGGGATTTACTTGGTGGAAAAGGTGCTAATTTAGCTGAAATGACTAGTATTGGTTTACCTGTACCAAGAGGATTTACAATTACTACTGAAGCTTGTACAGCATATTATGATGCTGGAGAAAAAATCAGTCAAGAAATTGTAGATGAAATAATGGAAAAACTAGAAGACTTAGAAAAGTTAACTGGAAAGAAAATGGGAGACTTAGAAAATCCATTATTAGTATCTGTAAGAAGTGGTGCTAGAGCTAGTATGCCTGGTATGATGGATACAGTTTTAAATTTAGGTTTAAATGATGAAGTGTGTGAAAATTTTGCACGTGTAACTAATAATAAGAGATTTGCATATGATTCTTATCGTAGATTTATTATGATGTTTGCAGATGTAGTTAAAGGTTACTCTAAAAATTCATTTGAAAGAATATTAGATAAATTTAAAGAAGAAAAACATGCACAATATGATACAGATTTAAATGCAGATGATATGTATGAACTTACAATGAAATTTAAAGATGTATATAAAGAGTTATCAGGAGTAGAATTTCCTCAAGATCCAAAAGAACAATTAATAGAAGCAGTTACTGCTGTATTTAGAAGTTGGAATAATGAAAGAGCAATTTATTATAGAAGAATGAATGATATTCCATCTAGTTGGGGAACTGCTGTAAATGTACAAGAAATGGTCTATGGAAATAAAGGAGATGACTGTGGAACTGGTGTTGCATTTACAAGAAATCCTGCTACTGGTGAAAAGAAACTTTATGGTGAATATTTAATGAATGCACAAGGAGAAGATGTAGTTGCAGGAGTTAGAACACCAAAATCAATTGAAACATTAAAAGAAATATTACCTGATGCTTATAATGATTTTGTAAAAACTTGTGAAATATTAGAAAGTCATTATAAAGATATGCAAGATATGGAATTTACTATAGAAAATGGTAAATTATTTATGCTACAAACTCGTAATGGTAAAAGAACAGCTGCTGCAGCATTAAAAATAGCAGTAGATTTATATAATGAAGGTATGATTACTAAAGAAGAAGCATTACTTAAAGTTGAACCTAAATCTTTAGATCAATTATTACACCCAACTTTTGATGCAGATGCATTAAAGAAAGCAAAACCAATTGCTACTGGACTTGCAGCATCACCTGGTGCAGGTTGTGGTAAA
Organism: uncultured Bacilli bacterium; assembly: GCA_947628985.1. Taxonomy (GTDB): domain Bacteria; phylum Bacillota_I; class Bacilli_A; order RF39; family UBA660; genus CAG-1000. The sequence continues at coordinate 3,615 of CANRCA010000076.1, forward strand.
ATTTACTTTACAGCAGAAGAAGTTACAGAAGCAGCAAAAAGAGGAGAAGATACAATTTTAGTAAGACTAGAAACATCTCCGGAAGATATTGAAGGTATGAATTTAGCACGTGGTATTTTAACAATTCGTGGTGGTATGACATCTCATGCAGCCGTAGTAGCACGTGGTATGGGTAGATGTTGTGTATCTGGATGTGGCGAACTAACAATAAGTGAGGAAAATAAAACTATTACTACTAAAGATGGTAAAGTATTTAAAGAAGGAGATTATATCTCAATAGATGGTACAACTGGTAATGTTTATGGTGAACAAATTAAAACAGTTGAAGTACAAATTAGTGGAAATTTTGAAACATTTATGTCTTGGGCAGATGAGGCAAGAAAATTAGAAGTTAGAGCTAATGCTGATACACCAAAAGATGCAGCACAAGCATTAAAATTTGGTGCTCAAGGTATTGGACTTTGTAGAACAGAGCATATGTTCTTTGAAGAAGAAAGAATATTTGCTATTCGTCAAATGATTGTATCTGATACAGTAGAGCAAAGAGAAAAAGCTCTTGCTAAATTACTTCCAATGCAAAGAGGAGATTTTGAACAATTATATAAAGAAATGAAAGGATATCCTGTTACAATTCGTTTCTTAGATCCACCTCTTCATGAATTTGTACCACATACAGATGAAGAAATAAAACCACTTGCTAAAGAATTAGGTATGACATTTGAAGAATTAAAAGATAAGATTGCATCATTACATGAATTTAATCCAATGATGGGTCATAGAGGTTGTAGACTTGCAGTTACTTATCCAGAAATTGCTAAAATGCAAACAAGAGCTGTTATGGAAGCTGCTATTAACGTTGATAAGAGTGGTATTAAAGTAGTTCCAGAAATTATGATACCTTTAGTAGGTGAAGAAAAAGAACTTGCTTATGTTAAAAATATAGTAGTAGAAACTATTAATCAAGTATTTGAAGAACAAAATTATAAATTAGATTATAAGATTGGTACTATGATTGAAATACCAAGAGCTGCAATTACAGCTGATAAAATAGCACAAGAAGCAGAATTCTTCTCATTTGGAACAAATGATTTAACACAAATGACATTTGGATTCTCAAGAGATGATGCAGGTAAATTCTTAAATGATTACTATAATAAACAAATTTTAGAAAGTGATCCATTTGCAAGATTAGATCAAGAAGGAGTAGGACAACTTATTAAGATTGCTGCAGAAAAAGGAAGAAGTGTTAGAAAAGATATTAAACTTGGTATTTGTGGAGAACATGGTGGAGATCCTTCTTCAATAGAATTTTGTCATAAAGTAGGACTTACTTATGTATCTTGTAGTCCATATAGAGTACCAATAGCAAGATTAGCTGCTGCACAAGCTGCTATTAATGAAAAACAAGCAAAATAATAAATAATTTAATTATTAGACTAAGATGACTTGTTAAGTCGTATATCTTAGTCTTTTTTATATGATATACGACAAAAAATTATATAAATTCAGTATAAAAAAATATTGACTTTATATATAAATATATGCTATATTTTATATCGATTAGTACTCAGGAAACTTATGAAGCCCTGGGTCAATTTTTATTTATGGGGGATATTATATGAAAGAATATAAACATAATGAAGAATTAATAGAATATTTAAAAAATAAAAATGTAATAATTGATGATGAGAATATAACATTAAATATTATAGATAATTATTCATATTATTCTGTTATTAACACATATAAATATGTATTTAAAAAAGATGATAATAC
>CANRCA010000077.1 GCA_947628985.1 uncultured Bacilli bacterium
AATATAAAATAAATTTTGTTCAAGTTTTCATGACTATGTGTACCTTGAACGAAGAGAAAGGAATGAATGTTAATATGGAAACAGAAATACGTTATTATTATTCTAAAAACAGTAAAAATAAAATTATTGAATATTTAAAAAAATATGAAGATTTAAATTATCAAGGACGTTATTATGAATGTACAGATCAATATAATCATCCAATGAAAAAATATGATTTTTATTCTAAAGAAATAGATGGTCGTTTTAGAGTTAGAAAAACTACTAATGATAATATATCAAAATGCATGATAACATGGAAAAGAAGGCTTAAAAATAATGTTGAGCAATTAATACATCAAGAAGAAGAAATTGAAATTCAAATTAATCCTAATGAATATAATAATCTTTGTTTATTACTTGAAAATATACTTCACTTAAAATTAGTTGAAAGTTATGAAAGATATCGTTCTATTTTTAGTAATGATGATATAGAAATTGTTGTTGATGAATATCCATTTGGTATTTGTATTGAGTTAGAAAACAAAAGTAAAACAAAAGATGCAACAGAAGTTATAAGAACATGGCTTAAAAAATTAAAATTTGATATAAATGAAGCATATCGTCTTTCTTGGGATGATAAGTACTCTGAACTTTGTAAAGAACAAAATAAAAAAATTGAAAATATTGTTAGATTTGATAAAGATATGCCAAAGATAAATAAAGAATTTCTTTTATGATATATTATTAAGTAATTGAAACAAAAAGAAGATTTAGAAGAAGATGACTACTATAATGATGATTTAGATTAATCAAAAAGAAAACTTAAAAAATTAGTTTTCTTTTTATATACTATATCATATAAAAGTTATCTGTTGTTTCACTTGTAACTGAACTTTCCAATTTAGAAAGTCTAGTATCTAAGTTTTTAACTTGTCTTTCAAGTTTACTTACTCTGTTTTCATAATCATTTCCATCATAATAATCATTATTTATGATATTTGGATTTCCATTAGGAATTGTATTTGCTACTGGATAATTATTATTCATAGTAGGATTTACAAAAGGAACTGGATTTCCATATGCTTGATATTGAGTATTAACATTATATCCACTTGGAGGAATAATCATTCCTGGATTAGTATAACCTTGCATAGTATTTTGATAAAACATATCTCTATTTTTCACATTATCACCTAATTATAATATATGACAAATTATTTATATTAGTGTATAATTATAAATTGTGAGGTGAATGTTTTTTGAGACTAAAACACATAAAAAATGCAGATAAAATAATAGAGTCATCCCCATATTTAATTTTAAATCCAGAAAATTATAAAGGAAAATGGAATGATTTATTTAATAATGAAAATGATATTGAAATAGAAATAGGTACTGGAAAAGGTAAATTTATAATAAATAAGGCAATAGATAATCCAAATATAAACTATATTGGAATAGAAAAATATGATAGTCCTTTAGTAAGTGCAGTAAAAAAACTAGAAGATATACATATTAACAATTTAAAATTAATTTGTATGGATGCATTAAATATAGAAAATATATTTGATAAAGAAATAACAAAAATATATTTAAATTTTAGTGATCCATGGCCTAAAAAAAGACATGAAAAAAGAAGATTATCTTCAAAAATATTTCTAGATAAATATGAAAATATATTTAAAGATAAAAAACAAATTCAAATGAAAACAGATAATGATGATTTATATGAATATTCATTAATATCATTTGAAGAAAATGGTTATGATATAATAAAAACAGATACAAATTATATAGATAAATATACTACAGAATACGAAGATAAATTTATAAAAAATGGTAAAAATATAAATTATATATTAGTTGTTAAAAAATAAATGATTTGTTATAATTTAAAAGAGGATAGGTATGATTAAAAAAATAATAATTTTAATTAGTATATTTTTATTAATTGGTTGTACTAAAATAAATATTAATGAAATGAACCTAGAAGAAATAATAGATACAGCTATAAATAATGATAATGTAAGTCTATACAATACTAATAAAAAAGGGTATAGATTCTTTTTGCCATCTGAATTTAGTATTGTAAAAGATAATGATTTTGTACAACAACTAGTTTCACATAATAATATATACTATTTAAATATAGATTTAGTAAGCTATTACTATAAAAATATAATGCAAGGAAAAGAAGAAACAAGTGATTATGCTTTTTATAATTTTGAACATAATAATAATTATGGATACTTAAAAATTAGAAAAAATAATGATTATTTTTTTGTTGAGTTGTGTTATAATTATGCTATAATAGAAGTAGAGGTAAAAGAAAATGAATTAAAGTATGCTGTTTCTAGAAGCATAATGATATTAAATTCATTAAAATATAATGATTTAATAGTAGAAAAATATATTCATGAAAATGATTTAGATTCTAAAGAAACAGTATATAGAATACCTGAACCTGAAAATAAAGATGAAGACAAAAACATATTACAATATATTGAAGAATATGAAGAGTCAAACGAATAGAAAGAAAGGTGCCAATAATGAGTGTTTTTAGCAAATTAAAAAATATATTTTATGATGAGGTTGTGGTTGAAGATGAGCAAGAAGTAGAAGAAGAGAAAGAAATAAAACCTAAAATAGAAGAAATAAAATATAAAAGACAAGAAGAAAAAATAGAACCTATTACATTAAAAGAAGATGCAAAACCAAAAGAAGAAGTAAAAGAAGAAAATACATTTAGTGAAAGAGAATTATTTAAAAATGAAAGAACATTTAATTTTACTGAATTTGATGAAGAAGAAGAGTTACCTCAAAGAAGAAATGTTTTAGATACTAATTTAAATAAAGTTAATGATCCAGTAGCTCCAGAAACACCAAAAGTATTTAAACCTAGTCCAGTTATTTCTCCAATATATGGTATATTAGATAAAGATTATAAAAAAGAAGAAATAAAAAGTAAACCAGTAGTAACTGATACTTTAACATCAAATGTAACTAAATATGATACAGTTAGAAAAAAAGCATATGGTACATTAGAAGATGAACTTGAAGATACATTAAATTCAATAAATAGTGTATCTACAATAGATATAAAAGAAGAAATTGATAAAGTAGATAAAGAAGTAGAAAAATTAGAAAAAACATCAAAAATAGAAGATTTAATATCAAAAATAGATGATGCTACTAGAGATTTAACAGATGAATTAGATAAAAATTTAACAATAGGGGAGTTGGAAACTAAAGAAGAAGAATCATTAGATGAAGATAATATAGATCATACATTAACAGATAGTACATTAGAACATGATTTATTTAATCTAATAGATTCAATGTATGATAAGGAGAATTAAATATGAATGAAACTTTAGTTACAATAATATATATATTACTGATAATATTATTAGTAATATTAATACTAAATTTAATTAAAATGTTAACTACATTAAATAAAGTAAATGATTTAATAGATGATGTATCACAAAAATTAAGTACATTTGATAAATTATTTAATGTAATAAATATAGCAAATGATAGATTGTCATTAATTAGTGAAACAATCATAGGATTTATTACAAGTGGTTTTAAAAAAGTAGCAAATAGTTTAAAAAATAAAAAGAATAATTATGAAAGTGAGGAAGAAACAGATGAGTGAAAATAAAAAAGGCGGATTTGGTAAATTTTTAGGAGGAATAGCTTTAGGAGCTGGACTTGGAATATTATTTGCACCAGATAAAGGTGAAAATACTAGAAAAGTATTAACTAAAAAAATAGAAGAATTAGTTAATAAATTAAAAGATGTTGATACAGAAGAAGTAAAAGATGAATTATTATATAAAGTAGAAATGTTACAATCACAATTAGCAAGTTTAGATAAAGAAACTGCTAAAGAAGCAACATTAAAAGCAGCAGAAAAGATTAAAACAAAAGCAGAAGATTTATATAATTATGCTGTTGAAAAAGGAACACCTGTAATAGAAGATGCAGCAAATGAAGTAAGAAAACAAGCATTAAAAGTAGTAAAAGAATTAGAAAAGAAACTAGAAGAACCAGCAAAAGTTAAAAAAAGCAAGTAAAATAGATTAAATAAATCTATTTTTATTTATTTTTCAAAAACCTATTTACTAAATTTTAAAATGTGTTATAATTGTAAAAGACAAATATTTAATATTTGATATTTAATTTTAGAGGTGTGAAGTTTATTATGAGCGTAAGAAAAAAATTAAATCCAACAAAAATTATAGTTTTAGTCTTATTAGTATTAGTTTTTGTAGTAGGATTAGGTTATACAGGATATAAAGTATATATGAATTATAAAGATATTAAAGATAATACAGGTATTTTAGATGATTTACCAGAGATTAAACCACCAGAGGAACCAACTGAAGAAGAACCTCAAGTATCTGAAAGACAATTACAATTACAAGAATTACAAAAAACAAATAAAGAAATAATTGGATGGATAGAAATAGCAGATACAAATATTAATTATCCAGTAGCTCAACATAAAGATAATGATTATTATTTAAATCATAATTATAAAAAACAATATTCAGCTCCTGGAACATTATTCTTAGATAAAGATTTTGATATGGAAAATGGTAGTTCAAATTACTTAATTTATGGACATAGAAATAAGAATGGTTTAATGTTTGAACACTTAATGAAATATGCTAAAAAAGATTTCTATAAGAATCATAAAACATTTAAATTTACTACAATAAAAGAAGATGCAACATATGAAGTACTAGCAGTATTTTATTCAAGAGTTTACTATAAATCAGAAAAAAATGTATTTAGATATTATTATTTTATAAATGCTAAAAATGAAAAAGAATATAATGATTATATAAATAGTGCTAAAAAAGCAAGTATTTATGATACTGGAGTAACTGCTAAATATGGAGATCAGTTAATTACATTATCAACTTGCGAATATTCACAAGAAGATGGAAGATTTGTTGTTGTAGCTAAGAAAGTTACACCAACAGAGGCATAGAAAAAGCCCAAAAATTCAATAATTTTCACAATTTTATCATATTTTTTAAAAAAATTTTCAATTTTCACTTGAATATAAAAATAAATATGGTATAATTAAATCACAAGGAATTGTAAAATAAATAATTGTGGTATTAAAAGTTAAGCTTGCTTAACTTTTGATATAAATAAATTAAAGAAAGGAGGGAAATTTCAATTGAAAAAGACATTATTATCAGTAATAGCTCTAGCTGCATTCGTCGCAATGCCATTAGTAAATGCTACAGCTGATACAAGCTATGCAAATACTGCTGTTA
>CANRCA010000078.1 GCA_947628985.1 uncultured Bacilli bacterium
AAGGGAATATAAAAATGTACAAAAAAAGACATTATATTATTTTTTACCCTTTTTGGGAGTACACCATATATATATATATCAAGAGGGTTTGCGAGTTTTTGACACAAGAAAACTTACATTAAATTTAATAATATTTTTTATTTTTTTAGTTCTATGCCGAAATTCTTTGCAAATGCAAAAAAAATTCGGCGTAGAGTAAAATACAAAAAAAGATGTATTGCTACACCTTTTAAATGTACATTGGAATATTTTTGTTGAAAAATTTTTCTTCTACTTCAGATTTTTCAGTTTCATTTACTAAAGTTATTTTATTATTTTGTAATGTTTTTTGTACATCGATTAACCTTTGATTTCTAGAACCTCTAAATAATAAAGATAAATCTCTTTCTTCTAATATAAATCTTCCATCTACAAGAACATCAATATTTTTTAAAAATTCTTTATAAATTGGTTTTGTTTTTGATAATTCCATTAATTCTTCAAATGTAAATCCTGTATATACCCAAATATCCATACCTTTTTTCTTAACATATTCTGCTATGATATTACATGCTTCTGGTTGAAACATAGGATCTCCTCCACTAAAAGTAAATCCTGTTTGATATTCAAGTTCATCAATCGCTTCTAATACCATGTCAATTGGAACAAGTCCTCCACCATTGAAATCGTGTGTTTGTGGATTTTGACATCCTTTACAATTATGTGAACACCCCTGAGTCCACAAAACTGTTCTTAAACCAGGTCCATCAACTATACTATCAGTTTGTAAATCGGCTGCTAATCTTATATATTTAGTTTTCTTTAAGTCCATTGATTCCATGAGTAACTCTGTCTTCTACTTCACTTCTTTTAGCATTATTAAATCTATCAAGTGTTCCAACTAAATATCCTGTAATTCTTCTAATTCTTTCGAATTTTACTCCTTCACCAACTGTTTTTTTTGCTTTTTCATTTTTCATTTCTATTACCTCTTTCCTTTCTTTATATTAACGACCAATGCAGTCGTAACAATTAACTTTTTCCATTTCTACGCCTTCACATTCATGTCTTCCACATCTAGGACAAACATCTTTTATAACTCCAACGTATCCACATACAGGATCTCTATCAACTGGATGGTTAATAGCACCATATCCTATATCATTATCATGCATTATTCTAACAACTGATTCAAATGCATCTATATTATTTACTGTATCTCCATCAAGTTCAATATATGAAATATGTCCTGCATTTGTATATTTATGATATTTTCCTTCTACTTCTATTTTATGTTTAACAGTAGTTTTATAGTACACTGGAACATGGAATGAATTTGTATAGTATTCTCTATCAGTAACTCCTTTAATTTTTCCATATATTGATCTATCAATACCAACAAATCTTCCAGATAATCCTTCTGCAGGTGTTGCTAGTAATGTGAAATTTAAATTATATTCTTTAGTATATTCATCACATTTTTCTCTCATATGTTTGATTATTTCAAGTCCTAATTTTTGAGCTTTTTCACTTTCTCCATGATGTTCTCCAATTAAAGCTTTTAATGTTTCAGCAAGGCCTATAAAACCTATTGATAAAGTACCATGTTTAAGTACTGTTCTAAGTTTTGATCCTTCATCTAACTTTTCACTATTTAACCATACATGTGAACCAAGTAAGAATTTAAAATTATTTCTTGATTTTGAACATTGACATTCAAATCTTTGAAGTAATTGTCCTTTAACTAATTCAATAGTTTCATCAAGTTCTTCATAGAAGCCTTTCATATCTGCTTTATCTCTTTCTCCTAAAGCAATTCCATGTTTTAATCCTATTCTTGGTAAATTAATTGATGTAAAACTTAAATTTCCACGACCAGGTGTTACTTCAGGACCACATACATTTCCTAAAACTCTTGTTCTACAACCCATATAACCTACTTCAGTAGTAAAGTCTCCTTTAACTAAATATGGTTTATTGAAACTTGAATCTAAGAATGAGAAATTTGGGAATAATCTTTTAGCAGATACACGACATGCTAGTCTAAATAAATCATAACTTGGATCTTCTTTATTATAGTTAACTCCTTCTTTTACTTTAAATATTGAAATTGGGAATATTGGAGTTTCTCCATGACCAAGTCCAGCATCAGTAGCAAGTAAATAATTTTTAATAACCATTCTTCCTTCAGGACTAGTATCAGTTCCAAAATTAACAGAACTAAATGGAACTTGAGCTCCTGCTCTTGAATGCATTGTATTTAAATTATGAATAAATGCTTCCATTGCTTGATATGTACTTCTATCAGTTTTATTGTATGCTTCTTTATATGCGAATTCAAATATTTCTTTTAAACGATCATTTTCTTTATAAAATTCTTCAAAAGTATTCATATCAAATTCAATACTTTCAAGTTTATCTATTTTTTCTACTACTTTATCAAAAGGTATTAATTCTTTAAATCCTTCAAATTCTAATAAATCTGATAAAGCTTGTTTATATTCTTTTCTAAATGTTTTAAGTACACCAGGTGCCATATAATAATCAAATGCTGGAATACTTTGTCCTCCATGTTGTTCATTTTGATTAGCTTGAATAGCAATCGCAGCCAAAGCTGAATAACTAGCAATGCTATTTGGAGTTCTTAAATATCCATGTCCTGTAGAAAATCCTGTTTTAAATAGTTTATTTAAATCTATTTGCATACAAGTTGTTGTACCCATAGCCCAGAAATCTAAATCATGAATATGAATAACTCCTTCATCATGAGCACGCGCATATTTATTATCTATTAAATATGCTTTTGCAAATTCTTTTGATACAGTAGAACCAAAATGTAACATAGTTCCCATTGGTCCATCTCCATCAACATTTGCATTTTCTCTTTTTGAATTTTCTTCTGTTGCTGATTTTAATCCAAGTGATTCAATTGCTTTTACAAATTTATGTTGTTGTTTAACAACAAATGCTTCTCTTGATGCAGCTCTTCTTTCTCTATAATTTTTAAATGATTCATAAACTTCATTATATTTTAATTTTTGTAAAACTTCTTCAATTATATCTTGAACATCTTCTACTCCAATTGTTTTTCTATCTGCATAATTCTTTTCAATATAATCAAGAACTTTTTCTTTTACTTTATTAACGTTTTTTTCATCATATTCTTCATAAACGTTATCAAAAGCTTTTTTAACAGCAATTGCTATTTTAACTGGATTAAAGTTAACTCTTTGTCCACTTCTTTTAACAACTACTAAATCATTAAAAAAATCCCTTTCCATAATACTACCTCACCTTTCAATTATGATTTTCATAACTTAATTAAAGTATAATTCAATAGTTAAAAAATGTAAATGTTTTTTTATGTATTTTTTTCAAAAATATTAAAATTTTACATCTTGACTTTTTTGAAAAAAGTGTTTCAAAAAACATTAGCCCTTTATTTAAAAGAAATTTAATAAAATTTTAAATTTTGTTCGCTTTACACTATAATTTTAAAATTTTAAATGAATAAAAATTTATATAAAAAGTATAATTTATTATGAAAGATTTTTTAGCCAAAATTAAGGATTATTTTAAAAATATAATGTTATTTACTACAAGTTATTCTCTTAATGTATTTGCTGAACCTTTATCAAGTGAGGAAGAAGAATATTATATTAAAGAATATTTAAATGGAAGTAAAGAAGCAAGAAATAAATTAATAGAACATAATTTAAGATTAGTAGCTCATATAGTTAAAAAATATGAAAGAAAAAACATTTCTAGTGATGACTTAATTAGTATAGGTACAATTGGTCTTATTAAAGGAATAGATTCCTATAATAAAGAAAAAGGTGTTAAATTAACAACTTATGCTGCTAAGTGTGCAGAAAATGAAATTCTTATGTATTTTAGAAGCAATAAAAAATATAATAATAATTTAAGTTTAAATGATGTTATTGGTCATGATAAAGATGGTGGAGATATTACATTAATAGATATTTTAGAAGAAAATACAGAAAGTGTAGAAAGTAATGTAGAATATATTGATGATGTTAAACATTTATCTAAATATTTAAATGTTTTAAATGAAAGAGAATTAAAAATTATTAAAATGAGATATGGTTTATTAAATGAAAAAGAAAAAACTCAAAAAGAAATAGCTAAATTATTACATATATCTAGAAGTTATGTTTCAAGAATAGAAAAAAGAGCATTAATTAAAATGCTCAGAGAATTTATTAAAAATAATAATGTGTAATTAAGATGTTGGGGTTAATATAAGACGAGAACCAACTGTGTTGATAGTTCCACCATTATATCTTAGAAAACTAAACTGACCAGCTGGAAAAGAACTATTTTGACAACCTCCACGATCAAACAATGGCCAAGTAGGTTCAACAAAGTGCGCGTTGTCAGCAAACCATGTACTCTGATAATATCCGTTATTCCAAAATGGGCCTAATTCTCCTGTGGCATCTCCGAGTATTCTTTTATTAAATGACAATTGACTACTTTCAGATGAGTATTTATCTACATATATATCATATGTTGAATTTGTTAATATTTCGTTTATTCCAGCGCTTCCTGTTTGTCCTTCTAAGAATGATGATAAAATTTCCCATGTTCCACCACTCATATCATATACTCCACTTATATTTCCTGTTGTACTTGCTAAATATCCTGTAGATGTATTCCATTGCTTATTTGCTGCTTCACTAGAACCAGCATCTTTGTTATCTGCTGCATACCCTGTTATATAATTACTATTATTATTTATTCTAACTTCATCCATTATTCCATACTTAGAGTATGATAAGTATGCCACTGCTCCCCATTCTGTATTTTTCATCATATGACTATCAAGAGTTCTATTGAAGTTATATGCACTCATAAAGAAATTGTTTACTGTTGAATTTCTCCATGAATATACATTTGGTTTTACTATTATGTTTTGTGGTAATGTTTTATTCATATTATTAGAGTCCTCTATAAATTCTATTGTCCATGTAGATGTATCTGTTATTGGTTGTGTTACATCTGAATTTTGATTGTATCCTGTTTCAAACTTTCCTACCCAAAATCCATTGCTTGGTATACTTAAAAATGCTGGATGTGTCATATATTCATCTTTAGCACAACTTCTACTGTCTCCACTTGTCATTGGAGTTACACACTCTACTCCATTATTTTCAATTGTATCAGTTGTTCCAAATTCTATAT
>CANRCA010000079.1 GCA_947628985.1 uncultured Bacilli bacterium
AATTAAAAGAAACGGAAAAGTTTGGGTAATTTGTGAAAATCCTAAACATAAACAAAGACAAGGTTAAGTAGGAGGAATATATGGCACGTATTAAAAATATTGACTTACCAAAGAATAAAAGAATCGTAGTAGCACTTACTTATATTTATGGAATTGGACCTTCAAGAGCACATGATATATGTATGGCTGCTAATGTAAGTGAAGACACTAGAACTGATAATTTAACAGTTGATGAAATTAATCGTTTAAGAGCAGAGGCTGATAAATATGTTTTAGTTGGAGACTTAAAAAGAGAAGTTGAAATGAATATTAAAACTAAAATGGAAATTAATTCATATCAAGGTACTAGACATAAAAAAGGCTTACCAGTAAGAGGACAACATACTAGTAGAAATGCTAGAACTCGTAAAGGCAAAGGTAAGACTATTGCTAATAAGAAGAAATAGGAGGGATAAATTATGGCTTATAATAGAAGAAAAAGAAAAGCTAAGAGAGATGTCACTGAAGGACAAGCACATATTCATTCTACATTTAATAACACAATTGTAACAATAACTGATAACGATGGTGGAGTAATAAGTTGGGCTTCTTCAGGAACAGTTGGATTTAAAGGAAGTAAAAAGAAAACACCATTTGCTGCTGGAATGTCTGCAGAAGCTGCTGGAAAAGCTGCTTATGATGCTGGACTTAGAAAAGTAGAAGTTTTTGTTAAAGGAATTGGTCAAGGTCGTGAAACAGCTGTAAGAAGTTTACAAACAGCTGGATTAGAAATCGTTTCTATCACTGATGTTACACCAGTACCACATAATGGATGCAGACCACCTAAGAGAAGACGTATATAATTAAGGAAGGGGAATAAATATAATGTTAAAATTTATTAAACCAGATTATAAAGTTAATGAATATGTTGAAGATAATTATTATGGACAATTTGTTTTAGAACCACTTGAAAGAGGTTTTGGAACTACTATAGGTAATGCTCTTAGAAGAGTTATGTTATCTAGTTTAGAAGGTAGTGCAGTAACTGATATTAAAATTGAAGGTGTAATGCATGAATTTCAAAAAATAGATGGAATAGTAGAAGATGTAACTGAAATTATATTAAATCTAAAAAAATTAGTTTTAATTAATCATAGTGAAAATGATCAAGTTCTACATTTAAGAGCTGATAAAGAAGGAGAAGTACACGCTAGTGCTATCGATAAAAACTCTGAAGTTGAAATTGTTAATCCAGATTTAGTAATTGCTACAATTTCTAAAGGTGGAGTTCTTGATATGACAATGACAGTTTCAAATGGACGTGGATATGTTGATGGAAAAGTAAATGCTGCTGCAGTTGCTGATGTAATCGGAGCAATTGGTATTGATTCAATATATAGTCCAATTGAAAGAGTTAGTTATGAAGTAGAAAGTGCTCGTGTAGGACAAAGTGAAAATTTTGATAAATTAACTTTAAATGTATGGACAAATGGTAGTGTTAAACCAGAAGAAGCAGTTGCAAGAGCTGCAAAAATATTAATAGATCATTTTGAAGTAATAACAGATTTACATAATTTAACTGGTCTTGAAAGTATCCTTGCTGATAAAGAAGAAGATTCTGTACAAAAGACATTAGAAACTCCTATTGAAGAATTAGATTTATCAGTTAGAGCTTATAATTGTTTAAAGAGAGATGCAATACATACATTACAAGATTTAACATCAAAGAGTGAATCTGAAATGATGAAAATTAGAAATCTTGGTAAAAAATCATTAAAAGAAGTTTTAGATAAAGTAAGAGATATGGGACTTAAGTTCCGTGATGAAGATTAGGAGGTAATAATGGCTTTATATAGAAAATTAAATAGAGAAACTCGTGTTAGAAGAAGTATTCTTTCTAGTTTAACAAAAGATGTTCTTCTTAATGGTTATGTAGAAACTACTCAAGAAAGAGCTAAAGAAGTTCGTAAATTTGTTGATAAGATGATTACTTATGCTAAAAAAGGCGATTTAACTTCTAGAAGAAAAGCACTTGCTTTCTTAAATAATGATAAAGATTTAACTAAAAAATTATTTGATGAATATGCTGTTACTTATAAAGATAGAAATGGTGGATATACTAGAATAATTAAGTTAAAAGAAAGAATTGGAGACGACGCTTTAATAGTTCGTTTAGAATTAGTTTAATTAGGTTGATAAATTCAACCTTTTTTATTTTGTAAATTATTTGTATAATTTTTAATGTATAATTTAAAATATTAATAAAAAATGATAATATTTATATATAAATTATTATAAAGGAAGGTAAAAAATGATAAAATTTTTTGATTTTAAAAAGAAAAAAGAAAAAGAAGAAAAAGAATTAAAAGGAAGAGAATTATCAGAAGAGGAACTAAAGAATTATAAAGGTGGTATGCCATATAGTGAAGAATTAGAAAATAAGCCTGAAGATAAAGAATTTACAGAAGAAGAACTTAGAGAATTTCAAGGTGGAATGCCTTATGATGAAGAATTAGAAAATAAAAATAAACTTAGATAAGTTTAATACTTTTTTTTAGTTATGTTTTGTTGTATAATGTTTTATAGAATATAGAAGAGGTGAACATGAAAGATAAAGATAAATTAAAAGAAGAAAAAGAAACAAAAGAAAAAGTTGTTTCTAAGAAAACAAAAACAGTTAAAAAGGTAACTAAACCTGAAGATAAAAAAATAATAGAAACTAAAAAGGAAGATAAAACTCCTAAAAAGAAAAAATTAAATGAAGAATTTAAAACAGTAAATTTTAATTTATTAGAAGTAATTGTTATAATATTAATAACTGGTATTACTGTATGTATTGCTAGTGGTCTTATAGTTTATAATAACTATGATAAATTAGCTTTACCTAATAAAGTAGAATCTCCAAGTGATGAGTTAAATGAATTTGTTGAAAATTATAATAATATAGTAAATAATTATGTAGAAGAAGTAGATAAACAAAAATTATTAGATTCAGCTATCAAAGGAATGTATGATTTCTTAGGAGATGAATATAGTGTATATGTTGATAAAGAAGAAACAGATACATTAGAAGAAAGATTATTAGGAGAATATACTGGAATTGGTATTGAAATAACTACTTATTATTTAGAAGATGATAGTACACAAACAGTAATTACAAGAGTATTTAGTGATACTCCAGCAATGAAAGCAGGATTAAAAGAAGGAGATATTCTTACTCATATAGATGGAGTAGAAGTTACAGACTCTAGTGCAATATCAGAAACTATTAAGAATGGTAGTAAAGATTCTTATGAAATAACATATATAAGAGATAATCAAGAAAATAAAACTACTATAAAAAGAGAACATGTTATTATAGATTCTATTACATCTGATGTTTATGATAATGTTGGATATATTAAAATTGAAACATTCTCATTAACAACTAAAGATCAAATATTAAAACAATTAGATAAATTTGATGAAAATGTAAAATCATTAATAATTGATGTAAGAGATAATACTGGAGGATACTTAAATAGTGCTTATGAAATATCAGATTTATTTATAGAAAAAGGAAAAGTTATATATCAATTAAGAGATAGAGAAAATAAAATTACTAAATATAAAGCTTTATCTAGTATTCATAGAAAATTTGATAAAATAACAGTTATAATAAATGAAAATAGTGCTTCTGCATCAGAAGTATTAGCATTAGCATTAAAAGAATCAGCAAATGCTAAATTAGTAGGAGTTAAATCATTTGGAAAAGGAACAGTACAAGAAAAAGATGTATTGTCAAGTGGAGCAATGGTTAAATATACTTCATCTTATTGGTTAAGTCCAAATGGAAATTCAATAAATAAAGAAGGAATTACACCTGATATAGAAGAAACAGATGTAGAAAAACAATTACAAAAAGCAATAGAGGTTAGCAAATAACCTCTTTTACTTTACACTTTAAAACTAACTTAATTTGCATGAAGAAACAATTATATGGTAGAATAAATAATGAATAGAGGTGTCTTATGAAAAAATTAAAAGTAGGAGACACACTTGCAATTCATTGTTATAAACATAATGGTGAAATATATGAATCATCTAGAGTAGCTTATGTATTAGATATCAAAGAAGATTATATTGTACTTGCAGATGAAAATGTATTAATTACAAAAAAAGATGGAAAAGCATGGCATGCTAAAGGATCATCAATTATGTTTTTTTATAACAACAGATGGTTTAATATAATAGCACAATTAAAAAGTGGAGGAATTTATTACTATTGTAATATAGCAAGCCCATATGTAATTGATGGAAATACTTTAAAATATATAGATTATGATTTAGACTTGAGAGTATTTAATAATGGTGCTTTTAAAGTTCTTGATAGAAATGAATATAATTATCATAGAAGACTAATGAAATATCCAAAAGAAATAAATTATATTATTAAAGAAGAACTATCATCACTGATAGAAATGAAAAAAGCAGGTGAGTTTCCATTTAATAAGGAAACAATAAATTACTATTATGATATTTTTAAAAAGAATATCAAAAAATAGTAATTTTTTTTAAAGATGAACATATATTAAAAAAGAGACATAAAAAAATATAAAATTAAAAAAAAGTTATTGACATTAAAAATGTTTAATGTTATATTAATGGGGCATTCAAAGGAATGAAACCTAAATAATACTTAAAAATTTATAAAAAAATTAAATTTTGTAAATTTTTAAAAAAATTGTTGACAAACAATTAACTAAGTGTTATATTAATGGGGCATTCGAAGGAAAATGCAAGAAATTATATAATATAGCAAGTATTTACATTAAAATTTATTTTTTAGAGAATAAAAAATAGAAAAATGTAAAAAAAGTGAAAAAAATGTCAAAAAGTTGTTGACATTGAAAATGGAACATGTTATATTATATGAGCAACCGAAGATAGTCGGTTGAGAAATGATCTTTGAAAACTAAGTAAAATAATGAGTTTTGTAGACAGGATTAAAATTGAATCAATTCTTTAACAATAAAAAGAATTTTTTATTGAGAGTTTGATCCTGGCTCAGGATTAACGCTGGCGGCATGCC
>CANRCA010000080.1 GCA_947628985.1 uncultured Bacilli bacterium
CTATATAATATTAAAATTTAAATTTTAATATGTATATATACATGAGATGTAGTAAAACTACTTCATGAGGTGGCTGACTTTTTTAAAGAGTTAGAATATATAAGAATTCTTGTTTTAATATTGAATAAATAAGAAAAATATGATAATATGTATTTAGCAAGAAAACTTGCATAAAATAAAAAGGGAACATTCAGTTTCGTAATATTGAATGTCTACCCAATTATATTTGTGTTAGACACTTATTTAAATAATGAGTGTCACTTTTTTATTACTAAAATTAATATAATTATAAGTAATAAAATGAGGAAAATGTAATGAAGAAACGTAATTATGTAATCTCGTTTTTTCAATTTTCGCAACCTCCTTTCTAAAAAGAATAGAAGGCAGACACTCAACAACTAAATATTCCCTACAAAAAGTATAATCTATTAAATTATATAAAACAATAAAATATACAACTTATTTACATAATTTAATTAAATTTAAAATCGAGGCTAATTTTTCAAAGAGTTAGGAATATATTTTGAGTTCTATTACATATATTGATTAACTTAATAATATTGAATATTAAATCGGTAAAGTAATTTATATAAATTTTAAAATTAATTAATTTTAAAAATATAATAATTTAAAAACAATTTATAATTTTAAAAAATTATATTAAAAATAAATAATTAAAAATTAAATAAACATAAAAAGCTGCATTCGTCGCAATGCCATTAGTTCATGCAGTAGAACGTGGAAGTTATAATATGCTAACAAGTGGTTTTACAGAAGATACAGCTGATGGAAGTGACGATGTTATAACATTTAGAAGTAGTAGTGCAATTCTAAACTGGTCACCAGCAGATGATTCACTAGGAAGTGCAGGAAGAACTGAAGGATATTGGATTGGTGTTAAAGTTACTAGTCCAGCAACTTTTACAAAAGAACAATATGAAAAAGTACAATATAGTTTTGATGGAAAAACTTGGAAATCATTTAAAGCAAACCATGATAATTATGTAGGTACTACTGCTAATAAGAATCAAGGTGAAAATTCTTTATGGGTTAAAACAACTCAAGAAGAATATGATGCTGCTAAAAAGACTGAAGGTCAAACAATAACTAAATATATTTATTTAGATTGGACTGGAGATAGTCAAACAGATGAAACTGTAAGAATTATTATTAATGCTGGAAATGTTACTTTATCACAAACTGGTTTTGTAACTTTAACAGTAGTAAATAATGTTGATGATTCAAAAGTAGTAATTCGTTTAGCTAGTGGTGCTAAATTACAACAATCTCAATTAGATTCAATCAAGACAAAAGCTGGATATACTTTCAAATATGCTTATAGAACTGTTAATGAAGAACAAGAAGAAATAGAT
This sequence comes from uncultured Bacilli bacterium, assembly GCA_947628985.1. Taxonomy (GTDB): domain Bacteria; phylum Bacillota_I; class Bacilli_A; order RF39; family UBA660; genus CAG-1000. The sequence continues at coordinate 1,374 of CANRCA010000080.1, forward strand.
AATTTAAAAGATTTCACTATCACTGCAAATACAACAATTAGTGCATATTTCGAAAAAACAGGATCAACAGCAACAACACCAAGTGGAAATCAAGGAAGTAGTACTACAAAACCAGCAGATAAAGATAAAGATAGTACACCAAAAACAGGAAATACTGATTTAATGGGATTCGTTCCATTGATGACATTACTTTCTTTAGTTGGAATTGTAACATTAAAGAAAACTATATAATATTAAAATTTAAATTTTAATATGTATATATACATGAGATGTAGTAAAACTACTTCATATGGCGGCTGACTTTTTTAAAGAGTTATGAATATATTTAGAGTTTTATTTAATATGTTGAGTGTCTTAATAATATTGAGTATTTAATCGGTGAAAGATTATTTATATAAATTTAAAAAAATAAATTAATTTTATAATTCAAAAAGTATAATTTAAAAATAATAAAATAATTATTAAAAAATAAAATAAACATAAAAAGCTGCATTCGTCGCAATGCCATTAGTAAATGCTGCTGCAACTACTAGTGGAACTATAGTTAAAGGTGAATTTCATATCTTAAATTATAATGGAAGTATTGAAACTAATTTTGAAACACCTGATGTTGTAGATAGTAAAGAACCAACTGATGATGGTTATGTTGATGATGACTACTTAACTACTTTCACTACAAATGGTACAGTTGGTTTAAGATTTGCAGAAGCAGATGATAAAACTGGTAGACAAGCAGGATATCATCTTGCAATCCAAGCAACTGCTCCAACCGCACTTACTACTACAGAAGAATTAGGAAAAATCAAATATAGTACTGATGGAAAAACTTGGAAATCAGCAGGATTAAAATCTTCAGATAAAGTATTAAATAAATGGTACAATATTACTGAAGAAGAATATGATGCTGCTAAGAAAAATACAAGTAATGTTGTTAGAGAATTATATTTAGACTGGGATGGCAATGGAACTACTGATCAAGTAGTTAAAATGGTAATTAGAACTGGAGATTTAACTTTTAATAAAGTTGATGAAGGTGGAACTGCACTTCATACAGTAACTGTTAAAAACAATGTTGATAATGGTGAAGTTAAATTAACTGTTGTTAATAATAAATCATTAGATGATTTAGCAGATTCAGTATTAAATTCAGTTAAAACTAAATCTGGTTATGAATTTGTAAGATTCTATACTACTGTAAATGAAGAAAAGAAAGATTATGAAACTTCTACAGAAGTTACAACTGATGTAACAATTGTTGCAGAATTCAAAAAATCAAGTTCAACAGCAACAACACCAAGTGGAAATCAAGGAAGTAGTACTACAAAACCAGCAGATAAAGATAAAGATAGTACACCAAAAACAGGAAATACTGATTTAATGGGATTCGTTCCATTGATGACATTACTTTCTTTAGTTGGAATTGTAACATTAAAGAAAACTATATAATATTAAAATTTAAATTTTAATATGTATATATACATGAGATGTAGTAAAACTACTTTACAAGGCGGCTGACTTTTTTAAAGAGTTAGGAATATCTTTAGAGTTATATGATAAAGTATTGACAATATAATAAATAATCTTTAAAATAAATAATATTGTTTATAAATTTGTGAAAAAAATACAAAAATTGAAAAAATAAAGTGTATTTATATAAAAAAAGAGTATAATATTATTGGAGGGATTAAATATGCTTATTGAATTTAGTGTTAAAAACTTTTTATCATTTAAAGATAAAGTAATCTTATCAATGGAAAAAGGTAATGGTGATGAAAATTTAGATAATATAATTATAAAAAACGATATAAATTTATTAAAAACAACTGCTATATATGGTGCAAATGCATCAGGAAAATCTAATTTATTAAAAGCTTTTACTTGTGCAATTCTTATGGTTAGAAATTCTAATTTAATTCCAGTAGGTGGTAAGTGGAACTTTTTAAAACCATTTATGTTTGATGAAAAATCAAAAAATGAACCTAGTGAATTTGAATTTATATTTATTATTAATAATATTAGATATAGATATTTTTTTAGTGCTGATACTAATAGAATTTATGATGAAATTTTAGATGCATATTATACACAAAAACCAACAAATATTTTTAAAAGAACTAAAACTAATATATATGAATTTAATAATGATAAAAGTAAGTTAGAATCATTAAGTGCTAAAAATACTGAAAATAAATTATTCTTATCTACTGCAACAAACTGGAATTATGATAAAACAAAAGATGTATATTTATGGTTTAATAATACAATAGATACTTATGATTCTTTTAATAAAATATCAGATCAAGATTTAAAAGAATATAGTAGTAATAATAAAAGTTTAAAAGATTTTGCTTTAAAACTATTAAAAGAAGCTGATATTTTAATTAAAGATATACATGTTCATTATGAAGAAAAAGAAATAGATAATTCAATGAATATGTTTATTTCACCATTTGTTAGAACAAATGGAACATTTAAAATGTCTAATGTAAAAATAGAATTAGAGCATGAAATAATTGATGAAAAAAATCATAAACATTACTATAAATTAAATTTTGATGATGAATCTTCTGGTACTCGTGTATTGTTTGCATTAGCTCCATTTTTAATGAAAGCATTTGAAAGTACTAAAGTAATAATTGTTGATGAATTAGAAAAAAGTATGCATCCAGCATTAGTAGAATTTATTATTAAATTATTCAATAATAAAAATATTAATAAAGCTAATAGTCAATTAATATTTATGACACATGCTACAAATTTATTAAATCTTGATTTATTAAGAAGAGACCAAATTTGGTTTACTGAAAAAAATACAAAAACTGGTATTTCTGATTTATATCCACTTGATTCTTTTTCTGTAAGAAAGGATGAAAATATACAAAAAGGTTATATAAATGGAAGATATGGAGCAATTCCATTTATACGAGATGTTGATTTATGGTTAGAAGACAATTAAAATATAATAAAAAAAGACCATTAATCGTAATTTGTTCAGAAGGTGGGAAAAAGTCATCAGAATATTATTATTTCAGAAATTATAGAACTAGAAATTTGAGAATACAATTTTCAACAGGAAATAGTACAGATCCAAAAGGAATGTTAGATGATTTATTAAAATATATACAAAATGAAGATATTAAATCAGAAGATAATGTAAGAATATTTTTATTATTAGATACAGATTTAGATGATAAAAGAATAAATGAAATAAAAGCAATAGAAGAGAAATCTTTAAAAAATAATGTTGAAATAATAACATCATTTCCAACTTTTGAAATATGGTATTTAATGCATTATAGAAAAAATAAATTAAAATTTAATAGTAGTCAAGATGTAAAAAAAGAAATAGTAAAATTAAATGGAATGTATTCAGAGACTATGAATATGTATGAAATTATTAAACACAATACTGATATGGCAATAAAAACAGCAATATTATTAGAAGAGAGAATTATAAATAATAAAGAAGAACTAATAAAATCTAATCCACATACTAGTATATATAAAATATTAGATGCAATTGATAATTTTTATAAATTGTAATTAAAATAGCTCTAGCTGCATTCGTCGCAATGCCATTAGTAAATGCTACAGCTGATACAAGCTATGCAAATACTGCTGTTA
>CANRCA010000081.1 GCA_947628985.1 uncultured Bacilli bacterium
AATGTTACTTCAAACAAAGTTTACCTTTGTTTGATATCCACTTTATAAATTGGTAACATTTTAACTAATGATTAACACTATTATCTATTAATATTTTCTTGGATATTTATATGCATTTGTTTATCAACTTGTTCTTTCATATTATATATAAAAGTTTTTTGTTCTTCTGATAATCCACCTAATAAAATAGAATTATTTCCATCTACTGTAGTAAAACTTATCATTTTTTCTTTTTCTGTATCTATAATAGGTAAATTATTACATAAATGATAATATAAACTTGGTAATGTTTCATATAAAAATTTATTATTCATTTTTACTACACTATTTTGTATTACTTTTCTTTCACCAGTTCTTTTATCTGTAACTATTAAATTATATTTACATTCTCCATTTTCAATCATTTCCATACTAATACAAACTAAATTATTTTCATTTTTAACTGATTTAAAAGTATTTATATAATCAATTGTTTCTTCTTTTTTAGGTGGATAAAATCTATATTCACCATCAACATATTTACATATCCAATCTTCATATTCTTTATCATTTTGAAATAATTCAGCAGCATTTTTATTTTTATATGCAACATATCCTTGTTTTTCTACAAGTTCATTTACTCTATTTTTTCCTGCTACATGTACTGCATTTCCTAATGCATTAAAACCATTTTTAATTTCATTTCCAATATTATTTTCCATAGTTACCTCTATTTAAATATATCATAAGCATTAAAAAATGTTAAACAATTTTGATATTTTTTATGTCTTTTTGTTTCACATTATAATAAGTCACTTATTTTTTCTTTTAAATCTACAACTTCTACATTATTAACTGCTTCTTCAACTAAAGAATCAAAATCAAATTTTGATTCTTCTTCATATATATGTTTTAAATTAGGATTAATAACTGGATGTTTTGGAACAAATACAGTACAACAATCTTCATAAGGTAAAATTGATATATCATAAGTATCTATATTTTTAGATATTTCAATTATATCTAATTTATCAAAAGAACAAAGGGGTCTTAATATAGGATATTTAGTTACATCATTTACACATAATATACTAGATAAAGTTTGACTAGCTACTTGCCCTACACTTTCTCCATTAACAATTGCTAAACAATTATTTTTTTTAGCTAATTTTTCTGCGATTAAATACATTTTTCTTCTCATTATTGTTATTAAGTATGTTGGATCTAAATTTTTATATATTGCTTCTTGTATTTTAGTAAAATTAACTACTAATAATTTTCCATTTGAATTATATTTTTCTAATTTTCTTGCAAGAGATATTACTTTATTTCTTGCTTCTATACTTGTATGAGGTCTACTTTCAAAATATAAATAATATAATTCTACACCTCTTTTGATAGTAAGGTATCCTGCTACTGGAGAATCTATTCCACCACTTAACATTAATAATGCTCTTCCAAGTGTACTAACAGGATAACCACCTAATCCTTTAATTCCTTTACTATAAATATATACTGCTTCTCTTCTAATTTCTATATTTAATAATACATCTGGTTTATGAACATCTACTTTACATTTAATATTGTTAAGAATATGTCCACCTATTAAATTATTCATATCCATAGAATTTATATTATATGATTTATCACTTCTTCTAGTTTCAACTTTAAAAGTATTAAAAGAAAGTTCATTCATAACTAATAATGAAATACTTTTAATATTATCTAAACTTTCATCTTCACTCATATAAGCTATTACTATTTCATGTATACCAAAAATATATTTTAATTTTAATACTAAATCATCAATATCATCTTCATTATCTGGATAAATAAACATTCTATAATAATCATCTTTTATTTCAAATTTATAATCAGATAATTTATTTAAAATATTTTTTTTAAGTGTTTTAATAAAGAAATTTCTATTATCTTTTTTAGTTGTAAGTTCACCATATTTAATTAATATTACTTTTTTCATTTTAATAACAACTCATTCCATACTTTATCAAATACTTCTAAAAATCTTTGTATTTCACCCATTGTGGTTAAATGAGATAAACTAACTCTAATAGAAGTAGTTGATACATTTTTATCTCCATTTGATATTGCTTTTAATATTGTACTTTCTTCTAAACTAGAACATGCTGTAGTAGTTGATACATATATTTCATATTTTTCAAGAGCATGAACAAAAGTCTCTGATTTTATTTTTAATAAACTAAAGTTAACAATTTGTGGAACACATAATTCATTTGAATTTATTTGAATTGGATATTTAGAAAGTCCTTTTAATAATTCTGCTTTTAATTTTTCACATTTTTTAATATTTGATTCTAATTTATCATTCATAAGTCTCATTGCTTTTGAAAAAGCTACTACTAAAGGAAGAGGTGGTGTTCCTCCTCTAAAAGGACAATTTTCAGTAGTTCCATATATTAATGTATCTATTTGTAAATCACGTTTTTTATATAAAATTCCTATTCCTTTAGGTGCATATATTTTATGTGATGAAAATGATGCTAAATCTAAATCAGATAAATAGAATTTAGTTTTTCCAAGTGCTTGTGTTAAATCACTATGAAATATAACTTTAGGATTTTTTTTGTTAATAACTTGTCTAATTGTTTTTAAAGGTTGTTTAAATCCAGTTTCTGAGTTAACTGCACATATACTTATTAATATAGTATCTTCTCTTATTAATTCTTCTAAATTTTTTAAATCTACTTGTCCATTAGGAAGAAGATTTACATAATCTATTTGAAATCCTATACTACTCAAATAATCCATTACTTCAAGTACACTTTTATGTTCTAATTTTGATGTAATTATATGTTTTCCAAATTTTGAATATTTAAACGCAACTCCTTTAATAGCGGTAGTATTGCTTTCACTAGCACCGGATGTAAATATTATTTCTTTTGGATGACAATTTAATATATCCGCTATTTGATTTGTTGCTTGTATTAATAATTCTTTTGACTTACTACCAAGTGTATGAATTGAGTTTGCATTACCTATAAATTCACGTGTAACTTTACAATATGAATCTAATACTCTTTCATCTACTGGAGTAGTTGCACTATAATCTAAATAAATCATATTATACCTCTATTTCTTGAATTACTGTTAAAATAACTGGTCTACATTCTGTTGCTTTATATAAATATGTTCCTACTTTTTCACGAATATCATTTCTTATTTTTACATAGTCTGCATATTTACTATAAGTGTTTTCTTTTATAATTTCATCACTTATTCTTCTTATTTCATCAATAATTTCCATGTTATCTTTTGCATATATAAATCCTCTTGTTATTATTTCAGGACCTACTAATAATTTTTTCTCTTTTTTACTTAATGTTGCTGATATTAATACAAGACCATTTTCACTTAAAAGTTCTCTATCTTTTAAAACTATATCTCCAATATCTTCACTACTTTTACCATCTATTAATATATCATCAACAAATACTCTATCATAATTTTCAACTAATGAACCATTTTCAAAAGATACTATATCTCCATTTTCTTTTAATATTATATTTTCTTTTGGTACTCCTACTCGATATGCTAAATTTCCATTTTCTACTTGATATCTATATTCACCTTTTATAGGCATATAATATTTAGGATTAAATAGTTTAATTAACATCATTAAGTCTTCACTAGATGCATGATGTCTTACACTTTTTTCTTTTGGAATTGATTCAATATTTATTCCTTTAATAGAAAGTTCATTCATTGTTTTAACTAATACTTTTTCATAAGCATCATAACTTGGTTCAGCAAAACATATTGTATCTCCTTTTTCAAGAGTAATAAATTTATCATGTCCTGATAATATCCTATTAATATTAGAATATGGTGCTTCTCTATCATTACTAATTAAAATTACTGTATCATTAAGTTTTAAATCAGTTAAATTTCCAAGCATACTTTCATCTATATCTAAGTATCCATTCTTAACACATAAAGTAACAATTGTATGAAGTTCTTTACCCATAATTACTACTTTTCTATTTTTATCTTTTAATGCATTAAATATTTCTTGCATTGTATGAATATGTAAAGGTAATAATGTAAATATAATCCTATTTTTATTTCTATCAATTACTTTTTTAAAGAAGCTTTCTAATTTATGATTTGGACTAGTATGACCTTTCTTTTCAGCAAATACACTTTCAGCCATTAAACATAAAACACCTTGTTTACCAATATATGCAATTTTACCTAAATCCATATCATAAAATCCATTCATTGTAGGATCTATTACAAAGTCAGCCATATAAATAATAGCTCCATCTTCTGTATTTACACTATATCCTAAAGTTTCAGGACTACTGTGAGTTACACTAAATGGAAATACACTAAATTCTTTAAAATCAAGTTTTTTATGAGCATTTATTACATGAAGATTTTTAACTTTAACATTTTCTTCACTACACATATATTCAATTATCTTACTAGTAAAAGAAGATGCATAAACATGTAAATCTGGTAAAGCTTTTAATATATCAGCAATAGCACCCATATTTTCATGATGTGGATGAGTTACAAATAAACCTACAATATCTTTTTTATGTTCTAATAAATATGTAAAATCAGGTATAACATAATCAACACCATACATTTTATCTGGTGCATATTTCATACCACAATCAAATATAAGTATTTTACCATTAATACTTACTGTATATAAATTTTTACCATTCTCATTTAAGCCACCTAAACTCATTATATTAATTTTACTCATATAATTCATCTCCTTCAAAAAAACAAAAGTTTAAATGCTATAAAGTATTTTAGCACAAAATAATAAAAAATGCTAGTATTATTAATACTAACTATTACTTAAATATTTAAATTGTTAATTATTTTTGAAAGTGCACAAAACACGTGCAATTAGATTTGAAAGAGTATAAAATAAGGAACAAGGCAATTTATTTGTCAAAAAAGGAGGGAATTTATAAAAAATGACAAATAATTATTGTCAATTAACCTATGAAG
>CANRCA010000082.1 GCA_947628985.1 uncultured Bacilli bacterium
AATAAAAAATATTCTATCATAAACTAATAAGTTTTTCTCTCATTAATTTACATCTTAAAGTATACATGATATAATTTTATTAGGAGGTTAATTATGTTTAAATATGAAACAGATTCAAGAAAAGTAGAAAAAGGACAGACTTTTATTGCTATAAAAGGATTAACTGTTGATGGTCATGATTTTATTTCTTCAGCAATAGAAAATGGAGCTAGTCATATAATAAGTGAAAAAGATTTAGATATAGATATTCCTTATACAAAAGTAAAAGATACTAGTGAATATTTAAAAAATACATTAAAAAAAGAATATAAAGATATAATTGATAAATTATTTTTAATTGGTGTAACTGGTACTAATGGTAAAACTACTAGTTGTTATTTAACTTATCAAATGTTACTTAATTTAGGAGTTGATACTGCTTATATTGGTACTATTGGATATTATCATAAAGATGAATTTATTGAACTTAATAATACTACACCTGATATATTAACTGTTTATAAATTGTTAGTTCATGCTTATGAAAGTGGATGTTCAACTGTTGTTATGGAAGTTAGTTCACAAGCACTTTCTTATGATAGATTATATGGTATTGATTATTCAATTATAGGATTTACTAATTTAACTGAAGATCATTTAGATTATCATAAAACAATGGAAAATTATTTAAAAGCTAAATTATTAATATTAGATCATTTAAAGAAAGATGCTATTATAATTGCTAATAAAGATGATAAAGTATATGATAAATTTAAAAAGAAAAATCATAAATTTTTAACTTTTGGATATAATGCAGATTATGAAATAATTGATTTTAAAACTACACCAAATGATACAGATTTGACATTTAAATATGATAATAAAGAATATAAAGTAACATTACCACTTACAAGTAAATTTAATGTATATAATTATTTGACTATGTTATCTATTGTTAATAATTATAATTTTAGTATTGAAGATATTATTAAAAATACTAAGAAATTAAAAGCACCAAAAGGTAGAAGTGAAGCATATAAAGTTAATAATGGTACTGCTATTATTGATTATGCTCATACACCTGATGCTGTTGAAAAAGTTATTAGTGCATACTTAGAACTTAAGAAAAATAGAGTTATTACTATAGTGGGTTGTGGAGGAGATAGAGATCCTAAAAAAAGACCAATTATGGGTGAAATTGCTACTAGATTAAGTGATTATGTAATATTAACAAATGATAATCCTAGAACAGAAGATCCACAAAAAATTATGGATGACATATTAAAAGGAATAACAAAAGATAATTATGAAGTTATATTAGATAGAAAAGAAGCTATTAAAAAAGGTATTGATATGTTAGAAAAAGATGATATTTTATTAATTCTTGGTAAAGGACATGAAAATTATCAAATTATTGGTAAAACTAAATATCATCTAGATGATGCTGAAGAAGTATTAAATTATGGCAAATAAAAAACAAAGAATATACAAATGAAATCGTATATTCTTTTTAATTTAATAAATTTATAAAGAAAAGAGGATTGTAGTAAGGTAGGAAAACTCTTCTCTATTAAATATCTAACTTTATAGTATTATTTTTAACTATTTATATATCACTTCCTTTCATATTTTAATTATAGAATTTTATTGTTAACAAATTGTGAAATATAAGTAATAAATAAGAAAAAAAGAAGATTAGTGTAAACCTTCTTATTCCCATTTCCAATTTTTAATTTCTTCCATATCTTCACCATGTTCTTGAATATATTCTTTATGTTCTATTAATTTATTTTTACACCATTCAATTAATGATGATCTCTTATCACATAATTGTGGTAAATATTTAAGAGCATCCATTACTAAATGATATCTATCTAATTTATTTTGTACTTTCATATCAAATGTTGTTGTAATTGTACCTTCTTCAATATATCCATGAACATGTAAATTTTTATTTGTTCTTTTATATGCAAGTTGATGAACTAAATGTGGGTAACCATGAAAAGCAAATATTATTGGCTTTTTCTTTGTAAATAATGCATCATATTCTTCATTATCAAGTCCATGTGGATGATTATCAGGACTTTCTAATTTCATTAAATCAACTACATTTATAAATCTAATTTTTAATTCAGGGAAATTTTCTCTTAATATTTTAGTTGCTGCTAGTGCTTCAATAGTTGGTGTTTCACCAGCACAAGCCATAACTAAATCAGGTTCAACACCATTATCATTACTAGCAAATTCCCATCTACCTAATCCTTTAGTACAATGTTTAATTGCTTCATCCATATTAAGCCATTGCTGTCTTGGATGTTTAGAAGCAACAATAACATTTATATAATTTTTACTTCTAATACAATGATCAAAACAAGAAAGTAATGTATTTGTATCAGGTGGTAAATATATTCTAACTATATCTGCTTTTTTAGTAACTAAATGATTTAAAAATCCTGGATCTTGATGAGTAAATCCATTATGATCTTGTTGCCATACGTATGATGCTAATATATAATTTAGTGATGATATTGGTCTTCTCCAAGGTAGTTCTTTTGTTACTTTTAACCATTTTGCATGTTGAGATGCCATTGAGTCAACTATTCTAATAAATGCTTCATAACTATGGAAAAATCCATGTCTACCAGTCAACAAATAACCTTCTAACATTCCTTCACAAACATGTTCTGATAATACAGAGTCAATAACTCTTCCACTATTAGATAAATACTCATCACTATCATATGTTATACCATTCCATTGTCTATTAGTTGCTTCAAATACATGATTTAATCTATTTGAAAGTGCTTCATCTGGACCAAATATTCTAAAATTCTTTTTATCTTCATTTAATCTAATTATATCTCTTACAAATTTTCCAAGTTCCATCATATCTTGAGCTACTAATTCTCCTGGTTTTTTTACTTGAAGAGCATAATTTCTAAAATCAGGAATATTTAATTCTTCTAATATTTTTCCACCATTAGCATGTGGATTCATTCCCATTCTTGCATCACCAACTGGTGCTAAATCACGAAGTTCTTTTATTAATGTTCCATTTTCATCAAATAATTCTTCTGGTTTATAACTTTTTAACCATGCTTCTAATATTTCTAAATTTTTAGTATGAATTTTATCTACAACAATTGGAACTTGATGAGCTCTAAAACTTCCTTCTACTTGTTTATTATCAACAAATTTTGGACCAGTCCATCCTTTAGGAGTTTTTAATATTATCATAGGAAGTACTGCTCTTTTATTTAATCTAGATTTTGATTTAATCAATTTAATATCTTGAATACATTTATCTAATGTCTTTGCCATTAAATCATGATATTTCATTATTGATGTAGCTTCTACTATATATGGTTTCCATCCACATCCTTCAAAATATTTTATTAATTCATCTTGTGGCATTCTAGCATAAATTGTAGGATTAGCTATTTTAAATCCATTTAAATGTAATATAGGTAAAACTATTCCATCAGTAAGTGGATTTAATATTTTATTTAAATGCCAAGATGCAGCAAGTGGTCCTGTTTCTGCTTCACCATCTCCTACTACACAAGCTGCGATTAAATCAGGATTATCAAGTACTGCTCCAAATGCATGACTAAGAGAATATCCAAGTTCTCCACCTTCATTAATACTACCTGGAGTTTCAGGTGCTACATGTGAACTTATACCACCAGGAAAACTAAATTGTTTACATAATTTTTTTAATCCATCTATATCTTGTGTAATATTTGGATAAATTTCACTATAACTTCCTTCTAAATAAGTATTTGATACTATTGCTTGTCCTCCATGACCTGGACCAGATATATAAATCATATCTAAATTATATTTTTTTATAATTCTATTTAAATGAACATAAATAAAATTTTGTCCTGGAGCTGTACCCCAATGACCTACTACATTTGGTTTAATATGTTCTAATTTTAAAGGTTCTCTTAATAATGGATTATCTAATAAATAAAGTTGAGCAAGTGATAAATAATTTGCTGCTCTAAAATATGCATCCATTTTTTCTAATTCTTTCATTATCATAATCCTCCTATTATAAATAATATCATATTTAACCAATAAAAAAAAGAGTTCTATAACACTCTTTCACACAAATCTTCATACTTACTTCCATGTGGAGTAATTACAAATTGTCTTGTATCTTCATCAATGATTTTAATTCTAATATCTAACCTATTTTTAGGTAAAATATCTTCTATTAAATCAGACCATTCAATAATACATACTCCTTTTTTAGTAAAATATTCTTCAATTCCCAAATCTTGTTTAACATCACTTAAGCGATAAACATCCATGTGAAATAATTTCATTTCACCACCATCATATTCTTTTATAATGTTGAATGTTGGAGATGTAATATTATCAGTAATACCTAATGCTAATGCAAAAGCTTTAGCAAAAACAGTTTTACCACTACCTAAGTCTCCTTCTAAACATATAACCATATTTGGAAATTTTTCAGATTCAATATTTTGTGCTAATTCTATTGTTTCACTTTCATCATAAGCTGTTATTTTATATTGCATTTATATGTCGAGTAGGCAGGTCTCGACTTCACCTCTCTTTCATCAAGTGAAAGGCTTGCCTCACTGCCCCTCACAAAACCGTACGTGCCCTATTAAGGCATACGGCTTTTCATATAAATTGTTCTGTATATCTAATATACTCATTTTACATTTCTTTATTGTGTCTTGCACATAGAATTTGTTTCATATATTAGGCAATTTATATGCTAGTTCCTTCGCTCCAGAATCATTACTTCCTTCTTTGCTACTATGAACTAGTCCGACTACTTATATACCTTTTGAATGCCTTGGGTTATCCAAGTCCTTGTACATTCATTACTTTTTACTATTGGTGTTTTAAACCTTTTAGACTTGAGAGCATATAAGTTCTCTCAGGTACGCATGATATAACAATGTAGAACTCGCCATGTCCTAAAGACCCCGGTAGATTTCTCA
>CANRCA010000083.1 GCA_947628985.1 uncultured Bacilli bacterium
GAAAAGAAACTTAAAAAAGATCCTAATTGTGGTGAAAAGAAAATGCCATTTATATTAGTAATTATAGATGAACTTGCTGATTTAATGTTAGTTGCTGCAAAAGAAGTAGAAGAATCTATTATGAGAATTACACAACTTGCTCGTGCTGCGGGAATACATTTAATAGTAGCGACACAAAGACCATCAACTGATGTAATTACAGGTGTTGTAAAATCAAATATACCAACTCGTGTAGCATTTACTGTTTCTTCTTCAATAGACTCTCGTACAATATTAGATATGGTAGGAGCAGAAAAACTACTTGGAAGAGGAGATATGTTATATAAACCAATGGATAATAATAATCCTACAAGAATTCAAGGAAGTTTTGTAAGTGATGGAGAAATCGCAAGAGTAGTAGATTTTGTAAAACAAAGATGTCATGCTCCAAGATATAGTGATACATTTGAAAATTTAGATGCATCTAGTCATAGTGCTGGTGGAGATAATATGCCAGGAGAAAAATCTGAACAAAAAGATGTATTATATGATGAAATATTAAATTATGCTATTAGAATGGGACAAATAAGTGCATCATTAATACAAAGAAAATATAGTATAGGATATAACAGAGCTGCTAGAATTATGGATATGTTTGAAGAAAGAGGAATCGTAGGACCAGCTAAAGGTAGTAAACCTCGTGATGTTCTAGTTAAATTAGAAGAAAATAAGGAGGAATAATATGCCAACAGTACACATAGAAGCACAAAAGGGCGAAATTGCAAAAAGAGTTTTAATGCCAGGAGATCCAAATAGAGCTAAATATATTGCTAAAACATATTTAGAAAATGTAAAAGTAGCAAATCAACTTAGAGCTGAATATGCTTTTACTGGTACTTATAAAGGTGTAGAAGTTACTATTTTCTCAAGTGGAATGGGTATTGGTAGTATGGGTATTTATAGTTATGAATTATTTCATGATTATGATGTTGAAACAATTATTAGAATAGGTACAGCAGGAAGTTATACAGAAGATTTAAAATTATATGATTTACTTTTAGCAGATTCAGCATATTCAAATACAACATTTGATGAAGAAGCAGGAGTTGGAAACATTGATATAATTAATTCATCATTTGAATTAAATAGTACAATATTAGATACAGCATATTTAAAAAATATGAAAATAAAAACTGGAAGAGTACATACAACAGAAGCATTTTATAATGAAAATAAAGATTATTCAAAATATACAAAATTAGGATGTATGGCTGTTGAAATGGAAACATATTCACTATTATATAATGCTAAGAAATTCATGAGAAAAGCAACTGCCTTATTAACTATAAGTGATAACTTAATAACACATGAAGAAATAGATTCAAAAACTAGAGAACAAAAATTAGATGAAATGATAGTTCTAGCACTAGAATCTATAATAAAAAAATAATTATTGTAAATAATATAAAAGAAGAGTTATCTTCTTTTATGTTATATTTAAAAGGGAGGTTAACATGGAATATAAAAAGATAATCAAAAATAATATAACTATTCATAATATTAATACAGATAGATTTAAAACATTAAGTGTTGTAGTATTTTTTACAAAAGAATTTGATAAAAATGATATAGCATTTGGTAACTTTTTAACAAATAATTTAGTTTATTCATCAAAAAAATATAATACTAAAACTAAAATGGCTACTAAAGGAGAAGAATTATATGGAGCTAAAGTATCTGCTTCATATTGTTTACTTGGTAAATGTGAATCATTTATATTTTCATTAGATTTTTTAAATCCAATATATACCGAAGATAAATATTTAGATGAGTCACTTCTTTATTTAAAAGAAATATTATTTAATCCAAATGTAAAAGAAAATTCATTTGATATAGATTACTTTAATATAATAAAAAATGATTTAGTATCATCATCAAAAGCTATAAAAGATAATCCTAATTTATATGCAGGTATTAAATATTCACAAATTATGTATAAAGGTACACCTAGTGCATATTCAACAACACCAACTCTTGAAGATATAGAAAAAGTAACACCTGAAAATTTATATTCATTTTATAAAGATTTATTTGATGGAAATTATAAAATTGACATAGCTATTTTAGGACAAACAAATGACGACATAATAGATAAAGTATATGATATATTTAAAAATATAAAATCAAATAATAAGAGTTTACAATTTAAAATAGAACATAAATATGAAGATAAAGTAATTGAAAAAATAGATTCTCTTCCATTTAATCAATCTAAATTATATATAGGATATAGATTAAATAATTTAACTAATTATGAATTAAATTATGTATTAAGAGTATATAATACAATTTTAGGTACAATGAATGATTCAATATTATTTAATATAGTAAGAGAAGCAAATTCACTTTGTTATACAGTAGGATCATATTATTCAAAATATAATCCATCATTAACTATATATGCAGGTATAAATAAAGTTAATTATGAAAAAGCAGTAGACTTAATTAAAAGTTGTGTTGAAAGCATGAAAAATGAAAAAGTATTAAAAAGATTATTTGATTCTGCTAAAAAAACAATTAATACTTATTTAAATAACTATTATGATGATTTATCAGCACAAATTAATCATTATTATGATAATGAATTTGATACAATCGAAGATGTTGAAACACAAAGAGA
Organism: uncultured Bacilli bacterium; assembly: GCA_947628985.1. GTDB lineage: Bacteria > Bacillota_I > Bacilli_A > RF39 > UBA660 > CAG-1000. The sequence goes on from CANRCA010000083.1 coordinate 2,660, forward strand.
AAATATAAATAAAGTAACAATAGATGAAGTAATTAAATTAAATGATAAAATAAAACTTAGCACTATTTATTTAATGAGGGGTGATAATAATGATTAAGAAAACATATGAAAAAGTAAATGAAAGTATTTATTATGAAAAATTAGATAATGGTATAGAAGTATTCTTATATCCAACTCAAAAAACTAAAAATTTTTATATGTCAATATCAGTTAAATATGGTGCTAAAATAAATAAATATAAAATAAATAATAAAATAAATGAAATTATTCCTGGAAGTGCTCACTTTTTAGAACATAAAGTAATGGCTTTATCTGAAAATGAAGAAATATCTAAAAGAATAAATGATTTAGGATGTCTTGCTAATGCATGGACTAATTATCAAGGAACAAATTATAATTTATTTGGTAGTGGTAATATAATAGAAAGTTTAAATTTATTATTAGATATATTTTATAATACAGATATTAATGAAAAAAATGTAGAAGAAGAAAAAGGTATTATTGGTGAAGAAATAGATATGTATAAAGATAATATTAATAGTTTAATGTTTACTCATTTATATAATAATTTATTTCATAATTCTTATGTAAATAATACAGTTGTGGGAAAGAGGAGTGATATTCAAAAAATAACTGCTAAAAGTTTAAATAAGATTTATAATGATTATTATGCTCCTAATAATACATTTATTATTGTTACTGGAGATTTTAATGCAAATAATGTTTTAGATTTTATTAAAGATTATATAGGAAAATTAAATTTATCTAAAAAAGAATTACCAAAAAGAATTAAATCAAAAGAAAAAGATAGTGTAAAAATACCTTATGAAGAAATAAAAAAAGATGTAGAAAATACAAGAGTAATGTGTGCTAGTAAAATAAATAAAAAAGTATTTGGCATAAAAGATGATATGTTATTAAAATATTATATTAATATAATATTATCTATTAATTTTTCACCAACTTCGCATATTTATGAAAAATATAGAAATGAAAATATAATATTAAATATGAATGGTAGTGTAGATATAATAGATGATCATGTTATTCTACTAGCTAGTGCTGTATGTAATGATGGAGAAAAATTTATAAATAATATATTTAAAGATGCTAAAAAAATGAAACTTACAAAAAGTGAATTTGAAAGAAAGAAAAAATTATTTTTAAAATCTTATATATTAGATTTTGATAATATAGAAGATGTAGAATATAATATAACAACAGATATATTAATGAAAAATAAAGTTAATTATAAAGAATATAGTTACATACAAAATATGAATTATGAAGAAGCAAAAAGAATATTAGAACTTATTAATTTTGATAATTATTCAATAATTAGAACAATTAAATAAGTTCTTTTTTTGTATGAAATTGATAACTTAAACCTTGACTTTTCATATATATATATATAATTTTCTTAGTAACATGAAAAAAATAATATAGTAGGAGAAAATATGAAATTAAAAGAAAGAATCTATGTAATAGTAGGAATGGTAATGGGAATGATATTATCAGCAACAATATCATATACAGTAGCATCAACATTAATAAATAGTAAAGATGTGGTATACCAAGATAATTCAGGTTTAGGTGCAACTAATGTACAAGCAGCAATAGATGGAACATGTACAAAATTTAATACTCAATTAACTACATTACAAACAACCATTGAAAATAATGTTGATACAAAAATAACAACAGCAAAAAATGATACACTTCTAAAAGTATATCCAGTAGGAAGTATATATACAAGTGTAAATACAACAAATCCAGGAACATTATTTGGAGGGACATGGGAAAGAATAAAAGGAAGATTTTTATTAAGTGCAGATGATACAACATATAAAATAAATGCAACAGGAGGAGAAGCCACACATGTATTAACAGTAAATGAAATGCCAAGTCATAATCATGGCATTACGATAAATATACAACATAATGCTGATGGAGAATATGTAAATTCAGAGTCTTTACTAAGCGATATACAGGTTGGTGGAAAAAGAAGATATTATGATGTTACTGATTTAGCAGGAGGAGATCAAGCTCATAACAACATGCCACCATATTTAGTAGTATATATGTGGAAAAGAACAAAATAAAAAATAATTTGAAAATTGAACTTTAACAAAAGTTCTTTTTTGATATAATAGGAAAGTTCTCAACAAAATAAAAATAAGCAAAGTAAAAAATAAAACACAAAAGATAGAGATAACTAATCTCTAAATAATTTGTGTTTTAT
>CANRCA010000084.1 GCA_947628985.1 uncultured Bacilli bacterium
TAACACTTTTTATTTTGCAATATTTTTTGATAAATTTTAGATAACCTAAAGACTTTTCCTCAGAAATTTGGTACAATATATTTAGGTGAATATTATGTGGAAATTTATAGTTATATTGACTTGCAAAATAGCAAATAAAGTAAGTAAACTTTTAGGTCATGAAGGTAGTGTAATCGGAGGATATTATGCTTTAAAACTTGATAAAAATATCTTAAGTAAAATTAAACTTCCTAAATATATAATAGGTATTACTGGCTCAAGTGGTAAAAGTTCTTCAACTGAACTTATGTATAATATTTTAACTAAAAATAATTATTCTACTATTTATAATAAAGAAGGAAGTAATACTATTAATGCTATTACATCTCTTATATTAAATAACTCTACTCTTTTTGGAAAAATTAAAAAAGATGTATTGTTAATGGAATTAGATGAACAATTTATGAAATATATATTTAAATATATTACACCTACTCACTTAATGATTACTAATATAACAAGAGATCAACCTCCAAGAAATTCTCATCCTGAAAAAATATATAAGGCTATTAAAAATGCTATTCCAAATGGTACTCATTTAATTTTAAATGTTGATGATCCTTTTGTTAATAGACTTAGAATTAATCATAAAGGTGGTGTTACATCTTATGGAATAAGTGAAAATAATTATTCTAGAAAAAGTAATTTAAATAATTTAGATGCTGCATATTGCCCTATTTGTAATTCTAAATTAGAATATGATTATTATCATTATGGACATATTGGTTCTTATCATTGTCCTAAATATCATTTTAATAGAGGTAATCCTGATTTTGAAGCTAAAAATATTGATGTTGATAACAAGTTAATAGAAATAAATGAAAATAAAGTTAATCTTCCATCAAATTTCTTATATACTGTTTATTTTGTTACTGGCTGCTATGCACTTAGTAAAATAATTGGTTTAAGTGATGAAGATATATTAAAAGTATTAAATAGTGATGATATTAAAACTAAAAGATTAAATATTTATGATTTTGATAATAGAAAATGGCAAATGTTAGTAAGTAAAAATGAAAATAATTTAAGTTATAAACAATCTCTTGATTATATTTTACATCAAAAGAATGATAAAACTATTATCTTAGGTTTTGATTCATCTAGTAGAAGATATAAGGAAAATGATATTTCTTGGATATGGGATATTGATTTTGAATCTTTAGAAGATTCTTCTATTAAAAATATAATTTTAATTGGTAAATTTTGTAATGATATGAGACTTAGACTTGAATATGCTGGTATTCCAAAAGATAAAATTATCCTTGTTGAAAATATGAATGATTTATCAAATGTTATTAAAAAAGAAACACAGGGAGATATTTATTCTATGGTTTGTTTTGATAAAGAAATAGAACTTAAAAAAATAATCAAGGAGGAAAGCCATGATTAATATATTACATTTGTATTATGATTTATTAAATTTATATGGAGAGAATGCTAATACTAGATGTTTAGTTCATAATTTAAAATTAAATAATATTAAAGCTCACGTTGATTTAAAAAGTATTAATGATAAAATTGATTTTCAAAAGTATGATTTAATATATATTGGTAGTGGATCAGAAGATAATTTATTTTTATCACTTAATGATTTAATGAAAAGAAAAAAAGATATTAAAGAATATATAGAAAGTAATAAATATTTAATTTTAACTGGTAATTCCATAGATTTATTTGGAAATTTTATTCAAACTGAAGAAAAGAAAATAAATGCATTAGGTATCTTTAATTATTATACTAAATTTGCAAATGTTAATAATTCAGATAGTGCTTCAAAAGATAGAATTGTTGGTGAAGTTACTGCAAGTAGTAAATTAATTCAAGAAAAAATAATAGGTTTTCAAAATAGATGTGATTTAAATTATAAAATTAAAAGTCCACTATTTAAAATAAATCAAAATTATTCAAATGATTTAAATAATACTCATGAAGGATTTACTTATAAAAATGTTTATGCTACTCATATAATTGGTCCTTTATTAATTAGAAATCCATATTTTACAAATTATATTCTTAGTAAATTATGTGAAGATAAAAATTTAAAATATGAAAATTTAGACGAACTTTCTATAAATGCTTATAATAAATATTTAGAAAATTTTAATATTGAATAGTTAAAAAACTTATCAAAACAAATGATAAGTTTTTTAATTACTTTTAAATTCACTTTTTAATAATATTATTCCTAGTATAAATGATAAAATATCTGCGATAATAGCACTCCATAACATTGTTACTACACTATGAGTTAATGTTGCAAGTAATATAATGGATGGTACAAAAAATATGACATCTCTTGATAAAGCAAGTAATGTTGATTTAAAACTAGATCCCATTGATTGTAATATAATTGATAATGATTTAGTTATACAAGTAAATACAATACCTCCTAAGAAAATTCTTAAACAATATTTAGCATATTCTATATATTCATAAGAGTTACCTTTTCCAAAAATATTAATTATAAATGTTGGAAAAAATTCAAAAATAATAAATGCTATTAAACCAATTATAAAATTTGTTATTAAAATATATTTAATTGTTTCTTTTACTCTTTTTATATTTTTACATCCCATATTATAACCAATAATACTCATTCCTCCTAAAGATACTCCAATTACAATAGATACAACAATACCAAATACTTTCATACATATTCCAATAACTGCAAGAGGTATAATTGAACCATAAGCAATATTTGAAGAAGACATAGTCATATAACCATATTTATTAACTAAATTATTAGCGACACTAATTATAATTACAATTGCGATTTGAGTAATTAATGATGCTAGTCCTAATGATAGTGATTGCATACATATCTTTTTATCTAATTTAAGTGATTCTTTATTTATTTTAAAAGATTTTGATTTTTTGAAATATGCTATAGATATTATAAATGTTAATATTTGACCAAGAACTGTTGCAATTGCTGCTCCTTTAACACCCATTTTAAAAACAAATATAAATATAGGATCTAAAATAATATTAGATATTGCTCCAACTAGAGTTGCCATCATTGCATATTTTGGACTACTATCACTTCTAATAGAAGCATTTAAACCTTGAGCAATAATATAAAAAGGAAGTCCATAACATATAATTCTTAAATAATCTTTAGCATATAAATAACATTCTACTTCATTTGGATTTCCTCCAAATAATTTTAATATTTGTTCATTAAAAACTAAACCAATAATTGTTAATATAATTGATATAACAATTAAAAGAATTAAACCATTTCCAATAGATTTATTTGCCTTTTCTTTATTTTTTTCACCTAATGATAAATTAAATAAAGCAGCACAACCATCACCAACTAATAAAGCAAATGCAAGTGCTATTACAGTAAATGGATATACAATGTTAGTAGCAGCATTTCCAAATGCTCCTGCACTGCTCCAACCAATAAAAATTTGATCAACAATATTATAAAGAGCAGCTACTATCATACTAACAACACAAGGTATTGCAAATTTTTTAATAAGTTTAGATATTTTATCATTTTCTAAGTCAATTTTTTTCATTTCTTCCTCCTTTTTTAAGCATAAAAATACGTAAGTCTTCAATTGGACTTACGCATATTGCTACTCATTGATAAAATTGACTTAATAATTTTTGCTTAACGAAGTAATTTTAGCATAAAATTAAAATTTATGTAAGAATTTTTTTCAAAAAATAAAAATCTTGAATACAAGATTTTATTAACTTAATGGTCGGGAAGACAGGATTTGAACCTGCAACCTCTCGGTCCCAAACCGAATGCTCTACCAAGTTGAGCCACTTCCCGAATTTCTATAAAATGGTGCGCTCAAGAGGAGTCGAACCCCCAACCTTTTGATCCGTAGTCAAATGCTCTATCCAGTTGAGCTATGAGCGCTTATCACTAAAGGTTCATCAAATGTATATATCACACTTGACAAATTACATTTTACACTATAAATTCAGTATTTGTCAATACAAATCACATTAAATTATATTAAAACTTTTAAAAAAGATACTTTAAAAAAAATAAAAAAATTATTATATACTATTGATTTAAAAACAAATGTTTGTTATTATATTTATGGATACATTTGAAATATATCAGATGCTTTCCCTTTCTTTTTATTAAATGAAAAAAGAAAGGTGGTGGTATTATGACAAAAAGAGAATTTTCGCAATTTATTATAATATTACTACTATTCTTAGTTGTAATTATTTTACTTCTAAAATAGCAAAAGCATCTGATTTCAACATTAGTTGATTTCAGATGCTATCCTTTATAAAGGGAAACATCTGATTCTAGCAATCAATGTATCCTTTTTTATTTTATTCAAGTTTCCTTGACATATTCATAATAACATAAAAGCGACTTTTTTACAAGTCGCATATGGCAATCGCTTAAAAAATATTAAAGATTAACTTATACTTGGAATAATTTCAAATATCAGTTTTTCTATATTAG
>CANRCA010000085.1 GCA_947628985.1 uncultured Bacilli bacterium
TTCTTTCGATTTTTTCATTTACTCTCATAACTTCATCCTCCTAGATTAATTTTATCAAATTTTGTTTTACTTGACTTATCTAGTTTTTATTATAAGAGTCTCTTTTCTATTTTTTACACTCCAATTATATCGTATATATATATATATCAAGAGGGTTCATGTATTTTTTACATCAATAAAAAACATTTTAATCCAATTAAAAAAATACTAATTTTTTAAACTAGTATTCTTATTCACAGACTAAATCTTCTGTTAAATTTATATTTGTACCATTTTTTGTACTATTTTTAAGTGTTACTTTTGATGTATAGTTTATAATACCTGTTGAAGAATTATTTAAATCAGAAGTAGCACCACTTATTTCTCCTGAACATATATTTATTGTTCCTGTTGATACATTATTAATTCCCTTTCCTGTTTCTCCTACAAATGTTCCAGAATATATATTTATTATTTCAGTAGTCCAAGATTCAATTGCATTAGTTTTACCTGTTATAGTTGAAGTATATATATTTCCACTACTACTTCCAGTATTTAAATTAATTCCATTAAATACTGTTCCTATTATTTCACTATCATATATATTAAATGTAGCATTAAGATCGTTATAACCTATTCCATATGGTCCTTCTATATAACTATTTTTTATTGTTAATTTTCCTCTATTATATATTGTAGATACAGTTTTTTCAGTTTCAGTACAAATTAATTTAACATTATCTAAATTTAATATTGAATTTTCAATATTATTAATTATTCCATATAACGCTGTTATTGTAGATTCACTATCACTACTATTTTTTATTGTTAAATTAGATTTGTTTGAAATTGTAGTAACACTTAAAATTGAACTAATTGATTTTCCGTTCATATCTATTATAGCTGTTTTTCCAGTATTTATTACAACCTGTTTTTCTAAATTAATATCATTTAATAAAAGTATTTTATTTTCTGTATCATCTAAATTATTTGCTATATCACTTAAATCATTACTAAAATTACATACTGAATTATTTACTAATATATTATCTAATTTTATTTGTTCATTTTCTTCACTTACTTCTATTCCATTATTACATGTTATTATATTATAATCTTCTTCTTTTTCTATTGTTGTAGTTATATTTTCTTCTAAATCAATATTTTTGTATTCTTCATTATCTTTCTTTATTATTAACTTTTTAGTTTCTTTTACTTCTTCTCCTTCTTCTATTGTACTTCCATCACATGCTGTTAATCCTACTCCTTCTTGTCTTGTTTCACTTTTTATTGTTTTATTACTTTTACTATTTCCTATATCATCTCTTTTTATATCACTTGCATTTGTTTTTATTATTTGATAATTATTATCCATTATTTGTATACTTATTATCTTTCCATTTTGTGATAATTCTACTTTATATTTTAAACTTGATTTTGAATCTAAGTCTAATGAATTTGTTTTACTATCATAACATGTTACACTCTTATTATTTATTGAGTCTTGTATATATTGTTGTTGTGCTGTTCTTATTATATTTTGTGTTTCTTCTACAAATGTATTTTCTCTTGCATTCCTATATAAATTTAATATATTTGGTAATGCTATTAAAACTAATATTGCTAAGATTGCTATTACTGCTAATAATTCTACCAATGTAAATCCTTTTCTATTTTTCATATATAATACAACTCTCCTTTTACCCTTATTTATTTCTACGCTACTAAGAAAATTATATATATATATATATGGAAAGTCAAGAAAAAGTGCTTGTTTTTGAAGTAATTTTAATATATTTTTAATCCAATTAAAAAATACTAATTTTCTGTATAAAACTAGTATTTTATTTGTTAATTTGTTGGAGTTAATATAAGACGAGTACCCACATTACTTAGAGCACCACCTGCATATCTTATAAAACCAAACTGACCAGCACCAGTTACACCATTGTGGTTACCTCCACGTACAAACCATGTATTCGTAGAATCAACAAATTGTGCAGCATCTTCATACCACGTAGTTTGATAATAACTATTACTCCAAAATGGACCTAATTCTCCTGTGGCATCTCCTAATATTCTTTTATTATATGATGTTTGATTGCTATCTTTAGAATATTTATCTATATATTTTGAATAAGCATCATTTGTTATAAACTCCATTTTCATCTTAGATAAATCTACTCCTTCAACATATGATGCTAAGCAATCATATGCACCCCCACTCATATCATATACTCCACTTATATTTCCAGTAGTACTAGCTAATTTTCCAGTAGTTGTATTCCATTGCTTATTTGCTGTTTCACTTGAATCAGCATCTTTTTCATCTGCTGCATATCCTGTAAGATAATTACTATTATTATTTATTCTGACCTCATCCATTATTCCATATTTTGAATATGATAGATATGCTACTGCTCCCCACTCTGTATTCTTCATCATATGACTATCTAATATTCTATTGAAGTTATATGCACTTTGGAAGAATGTTGCTACTGTTTGATTTCTCCATGAATATACATTTGGTTTTACTATTATTTTATTTTCAAGTTCACTCTTATATTCTTCTATTACTTCTGCTTCCGCTGTTGTACTTGCTCCTTCATATCCAACATCAAACTTTCCTACCCAAAAGCCATTTGATGGTATACTTAAAAATGCTGGATGGGTCATATAATCATCTTTTTGACATTCTTTTGTGGCATCACTTGCTTGTGAAAGTCCACTCTCCATTGGGGTTTTACATTCTCCAGATGTTTCTCCTGTTGTTTCTGTTCCAAATACAATATCTATTTCTTGTACCTGACTTTCTGGTTGACTATCTTCTAAACCATTATAATTTCCCATATTGAATAGTTTATATTTATATTTTGGTATCCATACAAAATATGCTCTTATGTCTGATTCTAATATTGTATCTCCTGCTTTATAATCTTTACTTGGTTCACCTACTAATATTACTGCATTTGCCCACTCTTTATTTTTATAACTATACCATTCATCATAATCATGAGCATATGTTGCTACTCCTGTATCTGATAACATTACTGGTATCATTCCCTGACCTAATACTGGGTCTGCTCCATGTAGTTCACTATCTACATATTTTGTTCTTATTTCTTCTCCTTCTTCTATTGATGTTCCATCACATGCTGTTAAGCCTACTCCTTCTTTTCTTGCTTCACTTTTTATTATTTTATTACTTTTACTATTTCCTATATCATCTCTTTTTATATCACTTGCATTTGTTTTGATTAATTGGTAATTATTATCCATTACTTGTATACTTATTATTTTTCCATTATTAGATAATTCTACTTTATATTTTAAATTACTTTTTGATTCTATATCTAATGGATTTGATTTAGAGTCAAAACACGTTTTACTTTTATTTGTTAATGAATTTGTTACATATGCTTGTTGTGCACTTCTTATTATATTTTGTACTTCATTTACAAATACATTTTCTCTTGCATTTCTATATAAATTTAATATATTTGGTAGTGCTATTAAAACTAGTATTGCTAATATTGCTATTACTGCAAGTAATTCTACCAATGTAAATCCTTTTTTACTTTTCATATATAATACACTCCTATCATCTACGCTACTAAGAAAATTATATATATATATGGAAAGTCAAGTTAAATCGATTAATTCAGCAAAAAAGAATAAATTTGTTAAAAATTTTTTCGCAAAGAATTTTGATATAATTGATACATAATAAGGTGGTTATATTATGTGTGAAGAATTAATT
>CANRCA010000086.1 GCA_947628985.1 uncultured Bacilli bacterium
AACTTTATTTAATTAAAAAGAGAGTCAATTCTTTATAAAGCTCTCGTTTTAACATGACTTAGTCTGAATAGTTACAATAATATTACAGGAAAAATCAAAAAAGTCTTGAAAATTACTTAATAATGTTGTATACTTTATTAAGTAATTTCAAATGTCCTTGTAGCTCAGCTGGATAGAGCAACGGCCTTCTAAGCCGTCGGTCACACGTTCGAATCGTGCCAAGGACACCATATGTAAATAACCCTTTTTAGGGTTTTTTTATGCTTGATTTTAATATTAATTTAATATATTGAATTTAATAATTAATGTATGTTATGATTTATTTGGAAGTACAACTGATTTTGGATTGTCAGTTGCTACTTTAGTCCAAAGGGTGAGAACACCTTATCAATGCTGATATAGTGTTCTTTTTTATTAATTCTTCTTGTAAAAATAATTTAGTATTATCAATAAAATGATAATACCTATTATGTAATCCATAATCTTCTTTATACATAAGACTTCATCTCCCTCCAAAAAATTAAAATTTTTTAAGACTGAAGCAGAACATGTATAATCAATTATTGTTCTTAATAAATCAATTATAAATATTCAAATATAGAAGTATTTGTAAATACTTAAAAAGTATATAAATTAATGATATTTATATATTCTTTTTATAATATTTTTGTTTATACAAAAAATAAATTCTTGACTTTCCATATATATATATATAATTTTCTTAGTAGCGTAGAAAAAATATAAGGGTAGAAAGAGAGTTGTATTATATATGAAAAATAAAAAAGGATTTACATTGGTAGAACTACTCGCAGTTATTGCAATATTAGCAATACTAGTTTTAATAGCACTACCAAATATATTAAATTTATATAGAAATGCAAGAGAAAATACATTTGTTGAAGAAGTACAAAATATAATAAGAACTGCACAACAAAAATATATAGAAGATTCAATGAATAGTAAAAATGTAACTTGTTATGATTCAAAAACTAATTCATTAGATATAGATGCAAAATCAAGTTTAAAATATAAAGTAGAATTATCAACTGAAGGTAAAATAATAAGTATACAAGTAATGGATAATAATTATCAAATAATAAAAACAAATGCAAGTGATATAAAAAGAGATGATATAGGAAATAGTAAAAGTAATAAGACAATAAAACTTGAAACAAGACAAGAAGGAGTAGGTTTAACAGCATGTGATGGAACATCAATAGAAGAGGGAGAAGAAGTAAAGACAAAATATGTAGATAGTGAACTACATGGAGCAGACCCAGTATTAGGTCAGGGAATGATACCAGTAATGTTATCAGATACAGGAGTAGCAACATATGCTCATGATTATGATGAATGGTATAGTTATAAAAATAAAGAGTGGGCAAATGCAGTAATATTAGTAGATGAACCAAGTAAAGAATACACAGCAGGAGAAGTAATATCAGAAAGTGACATAAGAGGATATTTTGTATGGATACCAAAATATAAATATAAATTATTTGATATGGGAGATTATGATAGTGTTTTAGATAGTAAGCCAGAAGTTGAACACAATCAAATAGATATAGTATTTGGACTAACAGATACAGGGGAAGAAAATGGAGAATGTAAAACACCAATGGAGACTGGATTATCAAAAGCAGAAAAAGCTACAAAAGAATGTCAATTAAATGATTATATGACACATCCAGCATTCTTAAGTATACCTTCAAATGGTTTTTGGGTAGGAAAATTTGAAACAGGGTACAATCAAAATAGTGATGTAAAATTACCAATAACAGATACATCTACATGGAGTGCAGCAAATGCACAAAATACAGAAGAATATAAGAGTGAACTTGAAAATAAAATAATAGTAAAACCAAATGTATATTCATGGAGAAATCAAACAGTATCAACATTTTTTCAAAGTGCATATAACTTTAATAGAAGTCTTGATAGTCATATGATGAAGAACACAGAATGGGGAGCAGTAGCATACTTATCATATTCAAAATATGGAATACAAGATGAAGTAAGAATAAATAATAATAGTAAATATTTAACAGGGTATTCAGCAGATGAAAAAGATGCAGCTTCAAGTGAAACAGCAAATAAACCATGGAATAATCAGACAACAGGATATTTAGCAAGTACAACAGGAAATATAAGTGGAGTATATGATATAAGTGGCGGAGCATGGGAATATATTGCAGCATATATGGAAACGGCTAATATGACAACCAGTGGAATGAATGATATAGTAACAAATGATACATATAATAAATATATAGATAAATATTCATCTGAAAGTACAATAACATCATATAAAAATAGAATACTAGGAGATGCCACAGGAGAGATGGGTCCATTTTGGAATAATAGATATTACCAGAGTACATGGTTTGCTGATCGTGCGGACTTTGTTGCCTCTACTTCCCCATGGATTGTACGTGGAGGCAACCACGGGGTTACTTCTGAAGCTGGTCAATTCAACTTCACTAGGCACACTGGCGGTGCTTATACTTACGATGGCGCCCGTCTAATCCTAACCCCAACAAATTAATAAAAAGTATCCTAATTTTAATAAATAAATTAGTATTTTTTTATTAAATGATATTTCAAATAACTGTAAAATATTTCATTTTCATTTTTAAATAAGTGTAAATGTGATAGAATAAATATAGAGGTGGATTATGTCATATATAGTAGATAGGATAAAAAGTATACAATTTAAAAGAATGAATGAAGTATTAAATAGGGAAGCAAGTTTAAATAATAGAAGTAGACTTTCTATTAAAATGGATTATTTAGGATGTGTTTTTAAATATAAATTAGGATATATTGATTATATGAAAGGTAATTATGCTAATTTAAATGAAAATGATAGAACTAAAATGTTAAATGGTGAAAACTATAGAAAATTACTTGCATATTTAAATCCTATTAAATATAGAGTTACTATGGATGATAAAATTGTATGTAATAAAATATTTCATAAATATATAAAAAGAGAATATATTGATTTAAGAATTACTTCTTTAAATGATTTTAAAAAATTTGTAAAAGAGAAAGAAGTAGTATTTGCAAAATTAGTAGATGGTTTTGGTGGAGATGGAGTTAAAAAAATCAAAGCTGAAAATGTTGAGGATTATGAAAAATTATATAAAGAATTAATTGAAAAAAGACAATTTTTAGTAGAAGAGAGAATTATTCAACATAGAGAACTTGATAAAATTAATAGTGCTGCTGTTAATAATATTAGAATAGTTACTATATTAAAAGATGGAGAAGTTACAATATTTGAGCGAATTTTACGTATTAATGATGGACTTACAGATACTATTAGTTCACATGATATACAAGGAAGACTTGATGATAAAGGTAATTTAATATCTAAAATGGTTGATGATGACTTAAATGTATTTGAAACACATCCTGTAACTGGATTTAAATTTGAAGGTATTAAAATACCATTTATGAAAGAAGCAATTGAGTTATGTGAAAGTGCTGCTTTAGAAGTTCCTAATATTAGACTTATAGGTTTTGATATAGCAATTACTAAAAATGGACCAGAAATTATAGAAGTTAATCCATATCCATGCTATACAAATTATCAATATTATTTAATGCATGATGAAGATGAAAAAATGAATTATTTAGAACA
>CANRCA010000087.1 GCA_947628985.1 uncultured Bacilli bacterium
TATTTTCTTTATTAGATAAATCTCCCATTTCATTATCTAATATAATTATTGCTTCATCATCTAAAATATCATTTGGATTATTATAATTAAATCCTAATTCTTTTAATTTAGCAATAACTACACTTGAGTCAACACCTAATTCTAAAGCATAACTTTCTATACTCATTTTATCCCTCCTTTTTATATTTTTGTTAATAATTCATCATATATTGAATCATCTATTTTTACTTCTAAACTACGTTCTAATATTTTAGAAGTTCTAGCTTTTTCAATAACACTAGCATCTTTTTTTAAATATGCTCCCCTTCCATTTGCTTTTAATGTATCATCTACAAATACTTTTCCTTCGTTATTTCTAACTACTCTAAGCAAATCTCTTTTTTCACATTTTTCATGTGTTACTACACATGTTCTCATAGGTATTTTTTTCATTTTACCTCCTATGCATTTATTTGTTCATTAATATCTTTTAGTGTTTTAATATTTATTGTATATTTTGTAAGTTTACTAGCAAGTTTTATGTTAATACCTTTTTTACCAATAGCTAAACTTAAATTTTCATCATCAGCAATTACTAATGCTTCTTTTTTCTTTTCATCAGTAATACTTACATTTAAGTTTTTAGCAGGACTAAGAGCATTTGCTATAAATTCTTCTGGGTCGTTACTGTATTCTATTAAATCTACTTTTTCTCCTCCAAGTTCACTCATTATGTTAGCAATTCTTCTTCCTTTTTCTCCAATACAACTTCCAATTGGATCAACTTTAGGATTAGTAGAAGATATTGCTACTTTACTTCTAACTCCTGCTTCACGAGCAACTCCTCTTAATTCTAATGTACCATCTTGAAATTCAGGTATTTCACTTTCAAATAATCTTTTTACAAATCCATAATTCTTTCTTGATACTAAAATTAATGGTCCTTTTGAAGTTGGTTCTATTTTAGTAATATAAACTTTAATACTATCACCCATATTTAATTTTTCACCTGGAATTAATTCACTTTTTGATAGTATTCCTCTTGCTTTACCTAAATCAACATAGTAATTTTTTGCATCTTCCATAGCAAGAAAACCAATCATTAATTCATCTTGTTTATCTTCAAATTCACTCATTATTTTTTCTCTTTCAGCTTCACGAATTTTTTGAAGAACAACTTGTTTTGCTACTGAAATTGCAACTCTACCAAAATCTGCAGGTGTTACTTCTTCTAATATTTCATCTCCAACTTGATAATCTTTATTTATTTTTTTAGCATCACTAATAGTCATTTCATTTAAATAATCATGATATACTTTAACTTCTCCTGTTTCTGGATTTATATCATCATCTTCATCATTATAATCATCAACTATTGTTGTAACTTTAAATACTTTTATTTCTCCTGTATTTTCATCAATTAATACTCTAGAATTATAATCAGCTTTTTCATTTTTTCTAAAAGCAGTTGATAATGCAGTTTGCATAGCTTCAATTATAGTTTCTTTTTCTATTCCTTTTTCTTTAACTACATAATCTAATGCATCTTTAAATTCTTTAGCATTAACTCCTTTATTTTCTACAGCAGTCTTTTTAGTTCTCATCTTTTACTCCTTTACTTCCAACATCTAATACATAGTCTTCAATATCTAAATCTAATCCATCAATAATTGGATCAACTATATGTGTTGCTTTAACACATAAATCAATATCAACTCCATTTTCACTATCAATAGTTACAAATAAAGTATTTTGTCCATCTTCTTCTCCAAAATGAACACCTACAAGTTCAATATTTTCATTTTTTAAAGGTTCTTTAATAGCCTCTATTATTTTTTCTTCCATACTTTCTCCTTTTTTAAAATTAAAGAGTGGGTTTTTGCCCACTCCTTTCATGTCGAACTTATTATAACATAATAAATTCTATGATACAAGCATAAATTTATTCAAAAAATTATTTTGTTGGAGTTAAGATTAAACGAACTCCAAATCCGATGTAAGGATCGCCAGTGTGACTACCGAAAGCGAACTGACCGGCTAAAGTTGTGTTATTGCAGCCACCACCACGAGTGAACCATGAGGAAGTAGAAAAAACAAAGATTGCGAGGTCAACAAACAATGTACTTGAGTAATATCCATTATTCCAGAATGGTCCTAATTCTCCTGTGGCATCTCCTAATATTCTTTTATTATATGATATATTTGTACTTTCAGATGAATATTTATCTATATATTTTGAATAAGTATCATTTGTTACTATATCATCCATTCCACTATTAAATGGATTATTTTCCATGTATGATGCCATATATTTCCATGCATCACCACTCATATCATATACTCCTGTTATATTTCCTGTTGTACTTGCTAAGTATCCTGTTGTTGTATTCCATTGTTTATTTGCCGTTGTACTAGCCTCACCATCTTTTGTATCTGCTGCATATCCTGTTAAAAACATAACATTATTATTTATTCTTACTTCATCTTGTATTCCATATTTTGAATATGAAAGATATGCAACTGCTCCCCATTCTGTATTCTTCATCATGTGACTATCAAGAGTTCTGTTGAAGTTATATGCACTTTGGAAAAATGTTGCTACTGTTTGATTTCTCCATGAATATACATTTGGTTTTATTATTATTTTATTTGACAATGTATTTGTATAATTTTCTGTTATTTGTGCATTGCCTGTACTCCATGTTGATATGTTTTCTGTTGTTATAGGATCACTTGGATTTGTATTTTGATTATACCCAGTATCAAATTTTCCTACCCAAAATCCATTTGATGGTATTGATTTAAATGCTGGATGGGTCATGTATTCTCCTTCTTTACATTGTCCACTTCCTCCACTTGTCATTGGTGTTTCACATTCTACTCCATCTTTCTCTTTTGTATTTTCAGTTCCAAACTCTATATATATTTCTTGTACTTGACTTTCTGGTTTAATTGTTTCAACTTTATCATAATCTCCCATATTAAATAATTTGTATTTATATTTTGGTATCCATACAAAGTATGCTCTTATATCACTTTCTGATATTACTTCTCCTGCTGTATATTTTTTACTTGGATTATCTACTAGTATTACTGCATTAGCCCACTCTTTATCTTTATAATTATACCATTCATCATAATCATGAGCATAAGTTATTTTTCCAGAATTATCTAACATTACTGGTATCATTCCTGTTCCTAGTACTGGATCTGCTCCATGTAATTCACTATCTACATATTTTGTTTTTACTTCTTCTCCTTCTTCTATTG
>CANRCA010000088.1 GCA_947628985.1 uncultured Bacilli bacterium
ACGGTTTTGTGAGGGGCAGTGAGGCAAGCCTTTCACTTGATGAAAGAGAGGTGAAGTCGAGACCTGCCTACTCGACAAGATATGAAAAAGAAAGGATTTACATTAATAGAATTAATAGCGGTAATCGCAGTAATAGCGGTACTTTCTGTTATGGTTTTACCTAGTATAATAAATATATTTAATAAAAATGTAGATACAATTACTCAAATACAAGAAAATGAAATATTAGATAGTGCTAAAATGTATGTAGAAGATTATTGTAATAATCCTATGAATTCTGATTATAAACAAGATTGTAATTCTAATTTTAAAGTTATTGATGAAAACACAAGATATGTATGTATAAGTTATTTACAATCAAAAGGTTTAGTAGACAATGTATATTATGAAGATACAACTTGTAATGGACTAGTGGTATTTAATAAAGATGATATGGATGTATTTAGTAATGGTAAAACATATTTATATTGTGGAAGTGACTATAGAACTGATGGAAAAGATTACAGTAGTTATTGTAACTAGGAGGAAAAATGGCAAAAACAAAATTATATAAAGTAGAAAATAAATATAATGGAAAAGTAGATTTAATACAATTTGTAGTTAGTTTAATAATATATGCAGTAGTGTTATGTTTAGCACAAAGTATATTTAAAAATTTCTATATAAAGAATTTCTACTGTGCTATACTTGCATCTTTAATATTAAGTTTATTAAATTATACAGTTAAACCATTATTAATATATTGGACACTTCCATTAAATATATTAACTTATGGAATTGCATATCCAATAGTAAACATGATAATACTTAAAATATGTGATATACTAATGGGTAGTACATTTAATATTAGTGGTTTTTTCTCAATGTTTATAATAGCAATATTTATAAGTATAATGAGAATAATTTTAGATACATTAATTACAAATAAAATAGGAAGAGGGTAGATATAATGAATCCAGTGTTATTTACAATAGGTAGTTTAGAAATTAAATGGTATAGTGTATTAATATTAGTTTCTGTAATATTTGGTTATTTTATAATAATGTTTGAAAGTAATAGATTTCAAATTAAAAAAGAATTTGTATTTAATATGTTATTTTGGACATTAATTTTTGGAATAATTGGAGCTAGAATCTATTATGTAGCATTTAACTTTTCAGAATATTCAAATAATATTAAAGAAATATTTATGATATGGCATGGAGGACTTGCTATACACGGAGCCTTAATCGCAGGATTAATTACAGTATTAATATATTGTAAAAAATATAAAGTTAATGCATTAAAAATGTTAGATATAATTGTTCCTGCATTAATATTAGGTCAAGCAATAGGAAGATGGGGAAACTTCTTTAATGGAGAAGCATATGGTAATGCAGTTTCTTATGAAACATTAATTAATATGAAAATTATTCCTCAGTTTATAGTAGACAATATGTGGATTAATGGATCATATCATTTACCAATGTTCTATTTTGAATCAATCGCATGTTTAGTAGGATTTATAGTATTATTAATATTTAGAAGAAGAAAATATGTAAAAAATGGACAAGTATTAGGATTATATTTAGTTTGGTATGGAATTGTTAGATTTGTAATTGAAATATATAGAACAGATAGTCTAATGTTTATGAACTTTAAGATGGCTCAAATAGTAAGTGTAATTATGTTTATTACAGGACTTGTTATAATATCAAATCAAGCTAAAAAACCTAAATTAGAAGGATTATATAATACAGTAGAAAAAGAAATAAATTTTTAAAAGAAAATATATAACATTTTCTTTTTTTATGATAAAATTATTTTATTCAAACGGAGGCATTATGTTAGTATATGGAAGAAATGTAGCAAATGAAATTTTAAATAATAAAAATATTAAAATTAATAAAGTATTTTTAGATAATAATTTTAATGATGAAAATATTTTAAATAAAATTAATAGTAAAAATTTAAAAAAATTTCATATAGATAAAAATAAATTAGATAAAATGTGTATGAGTTCTACTAATCAAGGTATAGCATTAGACATAGAAGAATATAAATATTTAGATTTTAATGAAATAGAAAAAAATAGGGATGCTAACTTTATAGTTATGTTAGATTCTTTAGAAGATCCACATAATTTTGGTGCTATTATAAGAACATGTGAATGTGCTAAAGTAGATTATATAATTATACCTAAAAAAAGAAGTGTTTCAGTTAATAGTACAGTTTATAAAACATCAAGTGGTGCTTTATCTTATGTAAAAATAGTAGAAGTAGTAAATCTTTCAAATACAATAAAAAAATTAAAAGATTTAGGTTATTGGATTTATGGAAGTGATGCTTTAGGTAAAGATTATCAAAGTATTAAATATGATGGTAAAACTTGTTTAGTTATTGGTAGTGAAGGACACGGACTTAAACAAATAGTATCTTCTTCTTGTGATGAAATTATATCTCTTCCAATGAAAGGTAATATTAATTCATTAAATGCTTCAGTTGCTGCAGGTATATTAATATATGAAATAATGAAATATAAATAGGTGAAAAATGAATTATAAAGAATTAAATGATAATGAACTAATTTATATGTGTGCTGAAAATAATGAAGAAGCAACAAATATATTAATAGAAAAATATAAAAATTGTATACTTAGTATATTAAAAGAATATTTAGATGAATATAACATAATTGGAATAGAAATAGCAGATTTATATCAAGAAGGTTTAATAGGACTTATACATGCTATTAAAACATTTGATGAAAAAAGAGATGTTACATTTTATACTTATGCTATTAAATGCATTAAAAGTAATTTAATATCTGCTATGAGACAAACATTTAGAATGAAAAATAGAATATTAAATAATTCATTTCCATTAGATAAATTATTAGATGATAGTAATTATAATTATTATGAATTATTTAAAGATGAAAGTAGTGATCCTACTAAATTACTATTTATAGAAGAAGAAAAAAATGAATTAATTAAAACTATTAGAGAAAAACTAAGTAATAATGAAAAAATAATATTTGATTTAAGATTAAAAGGACTATCTAATATAGAAGTATCTAATTTAATAAATAAAAATAAAAAATATGTAGAAAATGCTCTATTTAGAATAAATAAAAAATATAAAGAATTAATGAAAGAAAATAATAATTAAAAAATGATTATTATTTTTTAAGTGTGTCGTGCATGACATTTAGCTAGAGGGTGAAAGTCCCTTATACGCGTAGGTATCGACGAAGTAT
>CANRCA010000089.1 GCA_947628985.1 uncultured Bacilli bacterium
CCCATTACATATTCTTGTTCTGATGATCTCATTATATTTTGCACATCACTTACAAATGTATTTTTTCTTGCATTCCTATATAAATTTAATACATTTGGTATGGCTATTAAAACTAGTATTGCTAATATTGCAATTACAGCTAATAATTCTACCAATGTAAATCCTTTTTTACTTTTCATATATAATACAACTCTCCTTTTACCTTTATATATTTTCTACGCTACTAAGAAAATTATATATATATATATGAAAAGTCAAGAAAAATCAACTAATGCTGAATTAATTTTGAAATAAGAAAAAATATTTTTAATTCAGTTAAAAAAATACTAATTTTTTAAACTAGTATTTTATTCACAAACTATATCATCTGTTAAATTTATATTTGTACCACTTTTTGTACTATTCTTAAGTGTTACTTTTGATGTATAGTTTATAATTCCTGTTGAAGAGTTATTTAAATCATAAGTAGCACCACTTATTTCTCCAGAACATATATTTATTGTTCCTGTTGAACTATTAGCAATTCCATTTGCTGTTTCACCTGTAAATGTTCCAGAATATATATTTATTGTTCCAGCACTAGAAGAAGCAATTGCAGTATTTTTTCCTGTTATAGTTGAATTATATATATTTCCATTTGCACCTGAACCAGAATTTAAAGCAATTCCATGATTATTAGTTCCAATTATTTCACTATCATATATATCAAATGTTGATGTTTTTTTATCATTAAACCCTATTCCATATGATCCTTCTATATGAGATTTTTTTACTATTAATTTTCCATAATTTGCTATTGCAGATGTACCAGTTGTATCACTAGATATACATTTAACATTGTCTAAATTTAATGTTGAATTTTCATTATTTGCAATTATACCTTTAGATGTTGTAACTATAGATTCACTATCACTACTATTTTTTATTGTTAAATTTGAATTATTTGAAATTGCAGAACCATTAAAGGATGAATTAATTGATTTTCCGTTCATATCTATGATAACTTATTTTCCAGTATTTATTGTAATTTGTTTATCTAAGTTTAAGTCATTTAATAAAAATATATTATTTTCTGTATCATCTAAATTATTTGCTATATCACTTAAATCATTACTAAAATTACATATTGAATTATTTACTAATATATTATCTAATTTTATTTGTTCATTTTCTTCACTTATTTCTATTCCATTATTACATGTTATTATATTATAGTCCGTTTCTTTTTCTATTGTTGTAGTTATATTTTCTTCTAAATCAATATTTTTAAATTCTTCATTATCTTTATTTATTATTAACTTTTTAGTTTCTTTTACTTTTTCTCCTTCTTCTATGGTACTTCCATCACATGCTGTTAAGCCTACTCCTTCTTGTCTTGTTTCACTTTTTATTGTCTTATTACTTTTACTATTTCCTATATCATCTCTTTTAATATCTATTTCATTTGTTTTTATTATTTGATAATTATTATCCATTACTTGTATACTTGTTATTTTTCCATCTTGAGATAACTCTACTTTGTAATTTAAACTTGATTTTGAATCTAAATCTAATGGATTAGTTTTACTATCATAACATAAATTACTTCCATCACCCATTGAGTCTTCTATATATTTTTGTTGTGCACTTCTTATTATATTTTGTGTTTCTTCTACAAATGAATTTTCTCTTGCGTTCCTATATAAATTTAATATATTTGGTAGTGCTATTAAAACTAGTATTGCTAAGATTGCTATTACTGCTAATAGTTCTACCAATGTAAATCCTTTTTTATTTTTCATATATAATACAACTCTCCTTTTACCCTCATTTATTTTCTACGCTACTAAGAAAATTATATATATATATGGAAAGTCAAGTAAAATCGCCTATTTTGAAGTGTAAAATATATTTAAACATCAACAAAAAAAGAAGTAAAACTTCTTAATCATTACTATAATTAGTAAAATATCTTTGGACTAATACTACTGGAGTACCTTTATCTCCACTACCACTTGTTAAATCACAAAGACTTCCTAATAAATCAGTATAACGTCTTGGTGTTGTACCTTGAGTAGCCATAGTACCTTTTAATTCTTTATCTTTTTGGCTTATTTCTTCTTTCATTGCTTTATTAAGTTCTTCACCTTTTAAATCTTTAAACTTATTTTCTGAAAAATATTTAAGTTTTATTTCATTTGGACTTCCTTCTAAACCTTTTGTATAAGCAGGACTTACAACTGGATCAGCTAGTTCCCAAATTTTACCTACTGGATCTTTAAAAGCTCCATCTCCGTATACCATAACTTCAATAGTTTTACCTGTTTTTTCTTTTAATAATTTTTGTACTTTATTAACAAGTTCATCACCTGTTCTTGGAAATAATTTAACTCTATTTTCTGTTGAACGATTACTTCCAAGTAAACCATATGGAGAATATCCACTACCATCTACACTTTCATTCAATATTTCACTCATCATTAAAACTTTAGCACCTGCATCTTCTAATCTTTTCTTAGTTTCAAATCTTGTATGAATATCACAATTAATTACAGTATTTGTATAATTTAATATTGTTTCAGGATTATTTGAAAATACCATTTCAAATTCACATCCTTCTTTTAATACTAAATCTTTATATACTTCATACATATTTACACCAGTAAATAAATGTTTAAAATGAGAAAATTTTTCTTTATATTCTTCTTCTGAAATAACATCTGATGAAGGATTAACTCCATATTTTATTAAGTCTTCTTTATATAAAATATCATTACCTACTTCATCTGATGGATAACTACTTAGTAAAGTTATCTTTTTTGTACTTTTAGCCATAGCTGATAATAATACTGCAAATCTATTTCTACTTAAAATTGGAAATACTATTCCTAAATGATCAGTATTTAATTTATTTTTAATATCTTTAGCTATTTGATCTAAAGTAGCAAAATTACCTTCACTAATACCTACTACTGCTTCAGTAATAGCAACTACATCTTTATCTTCAAATTCAAAATTTTCACTTTTACTTGCTTTTAATAATGATTCAACAACTATATTTGCTAAATCATCTCCTTCTTTTATAATTGGTGTTCTAATACCTCTTACAATAGTACCTACATCTCTCATAAATCATCCTCCTATTATATTGTATCATGTATACTTTAAGATGTAAATTAATGAGAGAAAAACTTATTAGTTTATGATAGAATATTTTTTATTCTTTCT
>CANRCA010000090.1 GCA_947628985.1 uncultured Bacilli bacterium
ATAAAACACAAATTATTTAGAGATTAGTTATCTCTATCTTTTGTGTTTTATTTTTTACTTTGCTTATTTTTATTTTGCTGAGAACTTTCCTATTATATAAAAAAACATATTCGTTTTTTGAATATGTCTTAAATTATCTTCCTCTAAATGAAGTTATTTCTTCTTCATATATATTATCATCTAAATAAGTTGAATACATTTTTTGATTGTAACTTTTTTTAAATTCTTCTTCTATTAATATAAGTTTAGTTAAAATAGATTTATATTCACTTTCTTTCATAAATTCTCTATATTTATTTATAATAATACCTTTTAATCTATTTATTTCATCTAAAACCATACCAGTATCTTCATCTGTTGTTCCTTCATCATTTAAAATACGTATCATAAATTTAATAATTTTATCTATTTTTTTATTAATTCTTTTGTTAATAAATGAGTCTTGTAATATAGGGTCTACTAAAACTACTTTTTTAGCTTTTATAGAAAGCCCAGGTACATCATTTTTAGGTGTTACATCAAGACCTTCAATATTAACATTATAATAAGTTAATTTAACATTATCATTATTTTCATCAATTACGTATTTCATATTTACCACCCTTATAATAAATCGTCTCTATATTCCCTTGTTATTCTTTCTCTTTCACTTTGTCTATATTCATTTATTAATTTATGGTTTCCATTTAATAATACTTCTGGTACTTCCATTCCTCTAAAATCTCTAGGTTTTGTATATACTGGATAATCAAGTAAATTATCATTAAAACTTTCATATTCTAAACTAGTACTTGT
The DNA here is from genome assembly GCA_947628985.1 of uncultured Bacilli bacterium. Lineage (GTDB taxonomy): Bacteria > Bacillota_I > Bacilli_A > RF39 > UBA660 > CAG-1000. The sequence continues at coordinate 796 of CANRCA010000090.1, forward strand.
AATAACTCCATCTATTAATCTTATTACAGAATCACTAATCATCATCGCAGGAAGTTCACCACCAGTTAATACAAAATCTCCTATAGATATTAATTCATCTGCTAAAGTATAAATTCTTTCATCAAATCCTTCATAATGACCACATATTATTATTAAATGTTTTTTGTCCTTTAATTCATATGCTTTCTTTTCATTATAAGTTTTTCCCCTAGGTGTTAGCAATATAACATGTGAATCTTCTGTTCTAATACTTTCTACTGCATTAAAAACTGGTTCACACATTAATATCATACCACCTCCACCACCAAATTGATAGTCATCAACTTGTTTATTTTTATATGGTGTGTAATCTCTTATATCTATAATATTTATTTCTACTTTATTTTTTTCTATAGCTCTTTTAATAATACTTTCTGTTTTAAAACCTTCAAACATATTAGGAAATAAAGTAAGAATATCTATTCTCATAAAAACACCCCTATTCCATGCATATATATTTTTTTATTTTCTCTATCTATTTTAGAAATAAAATCTTTATTATATGGTATAAATTTTCCATTAACTTTAATTACTTTATTACCATTATCATTTCTATATTCTTCTATTTTTCCAATTAACTTATCATCATTATATAATTCTATTCCTATAAATTCACTATCTAATATTTCATCATTTTTTAAATTAAGAATATCTTCATCTATGTATACCCCATCACCTTTATATTTTAATACATCATTTATATAATCAATTCCAACAAATTTTACCATATCAAATTGTTTATGACATCTATAAGTTTCAATTTTTTCAGGTGATTTAAATTGTCCCATATATAATGTTATACCAGGTTTAAAAATTCTATCTTTATATTCAAAATTACTAATAATTCTAACTTCACCCTTTAACGCATGAGTATTAACTATTTTACCAATATATATGTATTTCATATTTTACCTCTTAAACATATGATATAAAATTATTCCATTAGAAACTCCAACATTCAAGCTTTCACAATCATCCATCATATCTATTCTTACAATTTCATCACATTTATTTAATAAATCTTCTTTTACTCCATTACCTTCATTACCAAATATTATAGCAAATTTTTCTTTCTTATCAAGTTCATTTAAAGGTTTTGTTTTTTTTAAAGATGTTCCTATTAAAGTTATACCTTTTGATTTAATATCATTTATTTCTTTTTCTATAGAACTAATTTTAATATTTATATTATATATCATTCCACCAGTACTTCTTAATACTTTTTCATTATATGGATTAACACTATTATTTGAAAATATTACTGTATCTATTCCAAAAGCAACAGAATTTCTAATAATAGTACCTGCATTTCCAGGATCTTGAATATCATCTAAAAGTACTATTTTATTTCCAATATTATTTTTATTAATATATTTAGATATACCTATTACTCTAGGAGTACTTTTTAAATTACTTAAACTTTTCATAACATCTAATGTTACATAATTATAATCAAATTTAAAATCTACTACTTCATTTTCTAAAACAAATAAATCTACTAATAAATTATTTTTAATTGCTTCATAAACTAAATTTTCACCTTCAATTAAAAATAATTCTTTATTTTTAGAATATTTACTATCTAATAATTTTCTTGCTTCTTTTATTTTATTATTACTTTTAGATGTGATTAGCATTATTCCTCCTTTAATACTTTTTGATTTTCTTTATAATCAGGTTTATATTTCTTTACATATTTCCAAAATTTAGGTGAATGATTAAATTCTAAAAAATGACATAGTTCATGTATCACTACATAATCTATTTCATCTATACTATATTTAATTAATTCAAAATTAAGTTTTATTAGTTTTTCTCTTTTATTACAATATCCCCATTTTCTTTTCATTTTACCAATTAATACTTTTGGATATGGGATATCTTCCTCAAATAAATTATAACATATTTTTACTCTTTCGTTAAATATTCTATTAGCTTCATTTTTTAAAAAAGTATCTAAATAACTTTTATTTTTAACAAATACTTTATCATCTAATATTTCTATTTTAGAAACAGTATTAAGTATAATTACATCATATTTTTTACCTAAATAATAAAAAGATTCTTTTTTTTCTTCTTTATGTTCAATTCTTTTATATGATTCTAAAATAGATTTTTCATTTTGTTTTATAAAAGATAAAATTAATGAATTAGGAGTTAAATAATTACATGAAATATAAATACCATCTATCTTAACTCTTAAATACATATTTTTATTATTTTTACGTGTTATAAATACTTTAAATATTTTATCCCCTAAATTTACTTGCATAACAATCACTAAATAAATTGTACCAAATTTCTGACGAAAAGTCTTTGGGTTATATGAAATTTATCAAAAAAATATTGAAAAATAAAAAGTG
>CANRCA010000091.1 GCA_947628985.1 uncultured Bacilli bacterium
GGGTTCTGTGAGGGGCAGTGAGACAAGCCTTTCACTTATAAGAAAGAGAGGTGTAGTCGAGAGATGTCTACTCGACAGTAAAAATGATAATAGAACTTGAAAATAATAAATATAAATTAATAAAAGATTATAGAAATGGTTTTGATGAAGATATGGTTAAAGAAAAATATACATCATATTTTGAAAGTTATGATTATATTGTGGGTGATATAGCATATTCTAAATTAAGACTAAAAGGATTTAATAAAAAGAGTAATAAAAATTATAATAAGATTAATGATTATAATAATGTAGATAAATATATTAAAGATAATTGTGCTTATGATTGTAAATATTTTATATTAGAAAAATTGAATGAAAAATAAAATTTAAAATTCATAAAATTAATTGATATTATTATTTTAATATGTTAAAATGTTAATGATAGGAAGGTGTTTATGAATAAGATATCAATTAAAAATATGGATGGAACAATGGAACAAGTAGATCTTGTTAATGCTTTTAAAATAAAAAATCTTGATAAAAAGTTTGTAATTTTATCTAAAGGTGAAGTAGCAGCAGAGGGCGTAAGTAAAATTTATATTTCTGAATATGTTGAAAGTGAACCAGGAGTATATAATTTAATTGGAATTACAGATGATACTGTATGGGAAAAAGTAAAAGAAGCTTTAAAGGAAATTGTTGAAAGTTAGGTGATTTGAATGATAAGTATGACAGATGAAGTATTAAAGGAAGGAAATGTTTTTAATTTTAATGGTGCAAGAGCAATAGGTGTATCAAGTGATAATTTAAAACCAGGAGTAGATGGAATTGTACCACTTTCAAAACAAGATAAATTTGAATTTGAAAAAGAAGATAATGCTGCATTAAATCTTGTTGATTTAAATATGGGTAATCTTGTTAATAATAATCCTGTTGAAGTAAGTGATCCTTCTGTTTTAGGAAATATGGGTACAAATGAAGAAGTTAATGAAACACCAGAAATAAATCCTTATGTATCACAAGATGTATTTACACCAACTGATATGAATATGCCACAAATGCCTGAACCTGAAGCAGTTGCTCCTACAGCAGTTAATGAAAACTTATTTGAAAATCATAATGCTATAGAAAATAGTCCATTAGAAAATACTTCTAGTGAACCTGTGGTTGAAACTCAAACAGAAATGGTTCAACCAGAACAACCTGTTGAAGAAAAAAATAATGAGCTTGTAGTAGAACATGAAGAAACTCCTATTATGCAAAATGAAGTTCCTACAGTTGTAGCACCAGAATTAACACCAAGTGAACCATTAGTAACACCAGAACCTATAAATGAATTACCAAAAACTGAAGAACAAAATAATTTAAATACAAAAGAAGATGAAAGATTAATTATTGAATTAAATAATAAATTAAATGAATTGAATAATAAATTAGATGATAGTTTAAATAAAATTATGAATTCTATAAGAGAATTAGGTGAAGTAATTAAAACTGAAGAATTAAAAACACCACAAGAAGAATTAAAAGATAATTCTATGAATAATATTCCATCAATGGAAGTTAATAATCCTGCTATAGCAGAAGTAGACTTACCAACATTAGATGCGGTTGAACCTGAAATAAGTTCTATGCCTTCAATGAATGCAGAACCACCAGTAATAGAACCAAGTATTCCATCTCTTGAAAATCCAATGGGTTCTTCACCAGTTCCACCAATGAACAATATGGAGTCTCCATCAATGGATAATATGCCAACATTAGAAAATCCAATGAATGATGCAGTAAATCCAATTGATGAAACAAAAATTCAAGGTATGTTTATTAACTAGTCAAAATGACTAGTTTTTTTCATATACTTTAATATGAAAAATTATATATTTTTAAATTATAATATTAGTGTTGATGAAATATATTTAAAAGATAATAAGAAATATTTTTTTGTAAATAATAATAAAATTTATATAGTTGAATTTAAAGGAAAAGAAAGTGATTTAGATTATTTAGCAGAACTTAGTAATGAAATGTATAATAATGGTTTACTAGTAAATACATTTATTCTTAATAATGAAAATAAATATTATACTAAAAAAGATGATGAATATATAATATTATTAAAAGTAAATACTATTGAAAACTTTTTAGATTTAGATTATTTAAAAAAATTTCAATTTATTAAAAATGATTTAGTAAGTGTAAATATTTTAGAAGAGTGGGAAAATGAAGTTGATACTTTGGAATTAGAATTAATTGAATATAATAAAGAGTATAGTTTAATTCAAAATAGCATAAATTATTTCATAGGAATGGCTGAAAATGCTATAGAATTATTATCACAATATAAAGCAGATATAATAAAAAATAATAATTCTATTGGTCATAAAGTAAATTTTAATTTATTTAATGAAAAAGTATTAGAAGATCCATTTACATTTATAAAAGTAAATAGAATGTATGATATGTCAAATTATATAAAATATAAATTTATAACTAATAAATTAAATTATGATGAAATAGATAATATATTTAATAATTGTACTGAATATGAAAGTGTATATTTATTTTCATCTTTGTTATATCCAAATGTTTATTTTGATTTAGTAAAAGAAATATTAAATCAAAATGAAGAAGAGAGTAAATTAAAAATAATAATTAATAAAATAGATACATATAAAAGTTTATTATATTATTGTCAAAATTTAATAAAAAATGTAAAAGATGTTAAATTAATAACATGGTTAAGTGAATAATTATTAAAAATATGTTATACTTGTATTAGTGATTATTATGAAAGATGAAATTGTTAAATGTGAAATAACTGGAATCACAGATTATGGAATTTTTGTTAAATTAGAAAATGATTATACAGGTTTAATTCATATATCAGAAATATCTGATAAGTTTGTTAATAATATAGGTGATACTTATTTATTAGGTGATGTTATTGAAGCAAAAGTAATAGAAGTAGATGATGAGAAAAAACAAGTTAAATTATCTATTAAAAAAGGTAATAAAAAAAGACAAGATTTTCTTCAAGAAAAAGGACATGGTTTTGAACCATTAAAAGATAATCTAGATACATGGGTACAAGAAAAGTTAGATGAATTAAGTAAATTGTAAAAAAAACAGAAAAAAACGTTACAATTCACAGTCAAAAAATAAATAACGTAAAATAGACTAAGTACAAACTTAGTTTATTTTCATTTCATCTAAA
>CANRCA010000092.1 GCA_947628985.1 uncultured Bacilli bacterium
TTAAGAAAGAATAAAAAATATTCTATCATAAACTAATAAGTTTTTCTCTCATTAATTTACATCTTAAAGTATACATGTATATAATTCACTATTGTCTTTATCTTTATAACTATCTTTATTTTTAAAGTCTAAATCTCTTGATAATATTATTGTTTTTCCTGAATAGTCTTCTCCTGCTTCTACATTTTTACTTAATTCTACTAAATCTTCTATATATTGTATTTTATATGGAGCATTCTCTTCTCCTGAACCTTCTTCACCTTGCACTAAAAAACTATTATTACATGATATTATATCTGTTGTTTTATTTCTAGCATCTATTTGATAAGACTTACCTATTTCATCTTTACTTATTCCATTACTATCATCTACTAGTATTTGATAATTATTATCCGCTATTTGGATACTTGTTATCTTTCCTTTATTTGATAATCTTACTACATATACTAAATTTTCTCTTGCTTCTATATCTAATGGATTTGTTGTACTATCAAAACATGTTCTATTTCCATTATTCATTGAATTCATTACATATGCTTGTTCTGATGCTCTTATTATACTTTGTACATCACTTTTAAATGTATTTTTTCTTGCATTCCTATATAAATTTATTACGTTTGGTATGGCTATTATTACTAGTATTGCTAATATTGCAATAACTGCTAATAGTTCTACCAATGTAAATCCCTTTTTACTTTTCATATATAATACATCTCCTATCATCTACGCTACTAAGAAAATTATATATATATATATGGAAAGTCAAGAAAAATCAGCAATTTTTCACTTAACCATATACGCCTTTAGACTATCTTTTATAACAAGTTTTCAAGTATAGAAACCGTAAAAAAATAAATAATAATTATTTCTAAAAATATAAATTAATATATTTTATAATCTACAATATTATTGTTATTTCATACAATATAAAAGGTGATATTATGCTTATAAAATATACTGATAAAGAACTTGATTTATGTGCTAGATTAATGAGAGCAGAAGCACTTGCTGAAGGTGACTTAGGTATGCTTATGGTTGGAAATGTTATTGTAAATAGAGCAATTGCTAATTGTCTTGATTTTAAAAATATAAGAAGTATAACTGATGTTATATATCAAAAGCCTGGTGGTTTTGTTGGTACTAATAGTTCTTTATTTAATAGTGGAAGTGCTACTACTAAAGAAAAAGAACTTGCTAAAAGAGTATTAAAAGGTGAATATTATCATCCTGCTACTAACGCTCTTTGGTTTTATGCACCAAGCGGTAAAGATGATTGTAAAAGTACTTGGTTTAATCAAAGAAATGCAGGAAGATATAAAAGTCATTGTTTTTATGAACCAGATCCTGGAGTTTGTGAGCAATTGTATTAAACTTAATATTTTGATATAATATTTACGAGGTTTTTATATGGAAGTATTAGATTCAATATTAAATACAATAGGAAATTTTTATCAAAATGGTAAAGAAATTAATGATATAATTGGCTTAATTTTAAGTATAATGGTTATTCATAAAGCATTTTATTTTGTAATTGGAATGTTTTTTACAAGAAAGTTTAAGCCTGCTAAAAATAAACATAAGTATGGAATAGTAATTGCTGCTAGAAATGAAAAATATGTTATTGGAAATTTACTTGATAGTATTAATAAACAAGATTATCCAAAAGATTTATATACAGTTTTTGTAGTTGCTGATAATTGTACTGATAATACTGCAGAAATAGCAAGAAGTAAAGGTGCTATTGTATATGAAAGACAAGATGATGAACATAGAACAAAAGGATATGCTTTAGAATTTTTATTTGATAATATCAAAAAAGATTATGGAATAGAGACTTTTGAAGGATATTTTGTTTTTGATGCAGATAATTTACTTAAAAAAGATTATATTTCAAAAATGAATGATGCTTTTGATTCTGGAGAAAAAATAATTACTTCATATAGAAATACTAAAAACTTTGATGAAAATTGGGTTGCTTCTACTTATGCTCTTCATTGGATTAGATCAATTAGAACTAATCATAGAGCAAGAAGTGTATTAAGACTTGCTACTAATATTCAAGGTACTGGATTTTTATTCTCAAATGAAATTGTTAGAGATGGATGGCATTATACTTCTCTTACAGAAGATAGAGCATTAACTGCTGATGCAGTTGCTCAAGGATATCAAATAACTTATCAAGATGAAGCAGAATTTTTTGATGAACAACCTGTTAGTTTAAAAGTTGCATTAAGACAAAGACTTCGTTGGTCAAAAGGACATTTACAAGCATTTGTACAAACAGGTCCATATTTATTTATTAATATATTTTTTGGTAAAAGATTTTTAAAAACTAATTGGAATAAAGATAAGAAAAAAGAGAAAAAGAAAAAAACATTTAAACAAGTATTACTTGATATTGTTGAATCAATAAGACATCGTTTTGCATCTTTTGATACTTTAGTTCAATTAACACCTCTTGTATTTATAAATTTAGTAAGATGGATGATATTTTCTTTAATAATATATTCTTGTTATACATATATTAATGGAATACATGAAGTTAATTTATTTAGTGGGGGTTCTTTCTTAACAAAATTCTTAAGGGATTTAGTTACAATTAAAATAAATATAGAACCTGGATTTTATGCATTATTTATGGGATTAATATTAACAATATGGTTTAGAATACTATATAGAATTGGTGCTTATATTTCAAATATGTTAATGGCTGTATATTTATTCATAATAGAAGATGCTAGAATTAAGAAAATGAAATTAAAAGATAAAATATTATTTACTATTACTTGGCCAACATTTGATATTATAGGAAGATATACTACTTATGCTGCATTATTTATGCATGTTACATGGAAGCCTATTCCACATGAAAGTAAAGTAACAATTGATGACTTAAATAATAAGGTTGGTGATTAAATGAAAGATTATATTTACCAATTTTATAATGAAGGCTTTGCAACAACATTTTATTTAAAGCCAATTAAATATTTAAAAAAACATATTAAAAATAAGTCATTAGTTAAATTTTTATCTATAAGTATTAAAATTATATATACAATATTAATGATAATAATTGCTTATTTTACTTTTAAAAATCAATATCCAATCGAGTAGAGAGAAATAATTTAATTAAAATTATTTCGTCCCTCTCACACCACTGTACGTACGGTTCTCGTATAC
>CANRCA010000093.1 GCA_947628985.1 uncultured Bacilli bacterium
ATATATATATATATATAATTTTCTTAGTAAGATTAAAAAATATATATGGTGGACTTGATTATAATGACACTTTAAAAATGTATAAAAAAGGGAATATAAAAATGTACAAAAAAAGACATTATATTATTTTTTACCCTTTTTGGGAGTACACCATATATATATATCAAGAGGGGTTTGTAAGTTTTTCATCATCAAAAAAGCTCATATCTATCACTGATATGAACTTTTTTATTATTAATATTCTTCATTATTTTGTTCTTTTAATTTTAAATATTCTTCATCTTCCTTTAATATTTCTTCTATTTTTTTGTTATCAATAAATAAATTAATATACTCTTCATATATTTTTTTATCTATTTTTAATTCTTCTATTTTATTTGTTATTTTTTCTATCATATTTCACCTTCTAATTTTGTACTTCTACTATTGTTAAATTATTTGATTTTGCTATATCTAATAATTCATCTGTTAAACTACCTGATAAAATAATAAAATCTGGTTTTATTTGACTTTCACTTATTTTATCTTTATTAACTTTTATAATTGTTTTACCATCTTCATTTGATAATCTAATAGATCCATCTTTAATAAGTTTATTATAAGCATATGAATTATTTTGAAGTTCAGAAATATTAGAATAATTATAAGTAATACCATCATTACTAGTTGATGTTAATACTTTAAAATCTTGTTCTATAATAGTATATATTTCTACTCCATCTCTCATATTTTTTATTACTATATCAGGTCTACTATTATAAAAATCTTCTATATCATTTAATGAAACTATTGAATAATTAATAAGTTCTATTCTATATTTTTTAATTTTATTAAATAATTCTATTATACTTAAAATATTACGTTTTAATTTATTTGTAATAATACTTTCAACAAAAGAAAGTACAATATCAAAATTATCACTAGTGAATAATAATTTTGTCATTCTAAATAAATTTATTTCATTTATATCAAATACTTTTTTATCATTTATACTAAGTTCTTCTAAAACACTACTATCAAATATATCACATATACTTTTAATTGTTTCTGTTTCTAACCATCCAGTATTTCCATTTTCATCATAACCTTTATTATATAAATAATTACATAATATATTTTTATATATATTTTCATCTTTAACTACTGATAATGTATTAACTAAATTTTTAAATAAGATTAAATCATAATCTTTTAATTCTTCTTTTTTACATATATTATATTGATTTGAAAAAGTAGATAACAATAAAATTAAATTTTCTGTTTCTTCTTGATCTAAATCTTTATCATTTATATCTTTCATAATATCTTTATAATATGTAAAGTTTTCTACTATTCTATATAATGTTTCTTTATTTAATCCATATATTTTTATTAAAATCTCATAATAATTTTTAAATAATTCATACATTTTATCTGATTTAGTTATTAATAAAAGATTAGATATATTTACAAAATTATATTTAGAATAATCTAATAATAAATTTTCATCAATAAAAGATAATTTTTTATCAAATAATTCAAGTGAACTAATATTAAATATTTCTCTATTATTTTTTACATTTGTTTCATATGCATTATTTAATAATTCATTTAATACTTTTATATGTTGAATTTTAATATTATCATTATTTTCATCTTTATATAATATACACATACCTATAAATAAAGATACTCTTTCAAATGTATTTTTAGTTATAATATTTTTATTAAATAAAACTTTAAATAATTCAAATAAACATCTATAATCTTTTTCATAATCATATTTTTCTATATGAGCTAAATATTCATTATAAATTTTATTTATTACTTTATAATATTGTTGATAATATTCTTCACCAAAATAAACTTTAAATACATTTAAACATCTAGAATTAGCATCTATTATTGCTTTTTCTTTTACACTTCTATCAGTATTATCATTGTAAACTGGTATTACATATGGCATTATATAGTTTACATCAACATTTATTAAATTTACAATTTGATTTACAGATAAATCTTGTAAAATTTTTATTATTCTTTTTGTATATTGATAACTTATATCATTACTTTTAGGATCAAATCTATATAGTTTTCCTTTAGCATTTAACACACATTTATTAACTAAAATATTTACAATTTCTTTATTAGATTTATTTTCTATATTTTCTAATATACTACAAATTACTTCTTGAGTTTTATCTTGTTTATTTTTTAATTTTAATAAATTTACATATTTAATTAATTCAATATCATATTTTAAAAGTTCTGTAAGTAAATCATCCTCTAAATAATTTATCATAAATGGATATTTATAAATATATTCTTTTTGTATTTCAATTGGCATTTTATCAAATAAAGTAAAATCTTCTTTTATTTTTTCTATTTGATTATCTATATATTTTTCTCTTGCTTCTCCACCTATATATGGTATAAATTTTTCATCATCAGTATATCTATTTTGAATATTTTGATTAGCATATTTTATAAATATAGGATTTACTTCTAATATATATTCCCATTGTTTATCAGTTAATTCATCTTTAACATTTTCTATTATTTTTTCAGTTTCTTTTAAATCAGATTTAGATAAAACTTCAATAACTTTTTTTAAATCATCCATAAATAATAGTTTAATATCTTTAGGTTGTTTAAAATATACTTTTAAATAATTACTATATTCTTCTTCACTAAAGCCTACTACTAATGCATTTATAAAAAACTTATTAGTATTAATCCAAGAACTAACTAGTTCTTTTTTAGCCTCTTCACTACCTAAATAAAACATATTTAAATTACTATTTATTCTAGATACTTGAAAATCAAGAGGTAATATTCTTATTAAAGAGGTATGATTAAAAAACAAGTAACTTAATACTATTTCATTATTTTCAAATTCTTTATTGTCTAAATAAGCTTGTTCTATTTCTTTTTCACTTTTATTTTTTAGACTTGCGATAAAGTTATTTGCTTTTTTTTGATTATTTCTATATTTTATATCCTTAATTATTGACATATAAATAACCTCTTTATTCTTAAAATAATTATATCATGTATACTTTAAGATGTAAATTAATGAGAGAAAAACTTATTAGTTTATGATAGAATATTTTTTATT
>CANRCA010000094.1 GCA_947628985.1 uncultured Bacilli bacterium
GTATTACTACTTCCTGTTGATAAAATATCTTTAGTTGAGAATATATCTTTTATTCCATAAGGTATTCCTGATACTAGTTCATCTGTTACTTTTTCACCTGTTTCATCATCAATAATAGTTACAAATGCATTAGTTTTTTCTTGTATTTTATGACATTCATTTATACTTTCTTTAACTAATTCTTCACTTGTTATTTTTTTATTTACTAATTCTTCATGTAATTCTTTAATACTTTTTTCTAACATTATCCCACCACCTTTGGAACTTCTATTTCTCTTCCTTCATATCTATCACAATTTCTAAGAAGCGTGTCTATTGGAATTTCTTCACATTCAATTTCATCATTTCTAGCATCACTCATCTCCATATCAAATGGATAACTTTGTGGTTCTACATCTTTAATATTTGGAATTTTATTTATTAAATCCATATTTTCATCAATTAAATCAAATTCATCTTGTATCATTTTTTCTTCTTCTGCTGTAAGCCCTATTAATAATTTATCAGCATAATCATTAATCATTTCACTTGTAAATTTACTCATAATTTCACCCAACCTTTATACCTAATTCTTTTAATTGTTCTATATCTAATTTGCTTGGAGATCCCATCATATAATCAGCCCCAGATGTACTTGTTGGAAAAGCTTGAACTTCTCTTAAATTATCTTCATCTTGTATTAACATTAAAATTCTATCAATTCCAGGAGCCATACCACCATGAGGAGGACACCCATATTTAAAAGCAGTAAATATAGAACTAAATCTTTTTTCTACTTCTTCTTTTTTATATCCTACTACTTCAAAACCTTTTACTAAACTATCTAAGTCATAATTTCTAATTGCGCCACTTGCCATTTCATTTCCATTACAAACAAAGTCATATTGGTAAGCAAGTATATCTAATACATCTTTTTTATCATAATCTTTTATTCCATTATGTGGTAAACTAAATGGATTATGACAAAATTCATATTTTCTTGTTTCTGTATCATATTCAAACATTGGAAAATCTTTTATAATACATAATTCTAATTTATTTTTATCAATTAAATCAAGTTTTTGACCTAATTCATTTCTTATTAAACCTGCAAATTTTTGAGCAGTTTTTAATTTTGAATTTGCTATAAAGAATATAACACCATTTTCTTTTAAATTAAATTCTTTAATTAAATTTTCTCTTTCTTCTTCTGTTAAAAACTTGTCAATAGGTCCTTTAAATGAACCATTAATTAATGATAAGTAACCAATACCAGGCATACCTATACTATTTGCATATTCTACTATTTCATTAAACCAGCTATTAGGTTTATCTGCTATATTATCAACTACTATTACTTTTATTGTACTTTTTTTAAATGGACCAAATGTAGTATTTTCAAGTACTTTTGATGCATCTTGTATAATTAATGGATTTCTTAAATCTGGTTTATCTGTTCCATACATTTCCATTGAATCGTTATAAGTAATTCTTCTAAATGGTAAACTAGACACTTTCTTATCACTAAATTTTGTAAATACATCGTAAAATATATTTTCTCCAATTGCTAATATTTCTTCTTCTGTAACATAACTCATTTCTAAATCTAATTGATAAAATTCAAGTGTTCTATCACTTCTTGCATCTTCATCTCTAAAACAAGGTGCTATTTGAAAATATTTTTCTATACCACCTACCATTAATAATTCTTTATATATTTGTGGTGCTTGTGGTAAAGCATAAAATTTTCCTTTAAAGTTTCTAGAAGGTACAACAAAATCTCTTGCTCCTTCTGGACTAGATGCTGTAAGTATTGGTGTTTGTACTTCCATAAATCCTAAGTCATACATTTTATTTCTTAAAAAATGTAATACTTCACTTCTAAGTTTAATATTATTTTTTACTTTATCATTTCTTAAATCTAAATATCTATATTTAAGCCTTATATCTTCATTTGATTCTTTACTTTTTCTTATATTAAATGGAAGTTCATGTAATGATGGACTTAATACTTCAAGACTACTTACAAGTAATTCTACTTCTCCAGTTTTTAATGATGGATTATAAGTATCCATACTTCTTTTTCTAATAATACCTTTTAATCTTACAACACTTTCTTTAGATAATCCTATAAATAATTTATCATCATTACTTACACATTGTAAAATTTCTGTATTATCTCTTAAATCTAAAAATAATACTCCACCATGGTCTCTTATATTTTGAACCCAACCACTTACAATTACTTCTTCATTTATTTTGTCTTTATTTATATCAATACAATTTATAGTATGATATATATTTTTTGTCATTTTATCCTCCTAGTAATCACAATTATTTGGTGTTCTTGGGAATGGTATTACATCCCTAATATTTTCTACTCCTGTTAAATACATTATTAATCTTTCAAAACCTAATCCAAATCCTGAATGTGGACATCCACCAAATCTTCTTGTATTTAAGTACCATTCTAATCCTTCTGTTGAAATATTCGTTTCTTCCATTCTATGAAGTAGTTTGTCATAATTATCTTCTCTTTGACTACCACCCATAAGTTCTCCAGAACCTGGTACTTCTAAATCTACTGCTGCGACTGTTTCATTATCAGGATTTAATTTCATATAAAATGCTTTAATATCTTTTGGCCAATCTGTTATAAATACTGGTCCATTAAAATGTTC
>CANRCA010000095.1 GCA_947628985.1 uncultured Bacilli bacterium
TCAGAAAAAATGCCTATTGTAAAACAAAAAGAAAAGAAACTGTCAAAAAACTAATTATCTAATTTCTCGACAGCCCCATATGAAAAATTTATTTTTCATTTTTCTTGTATTTTTTAAGCGATTGCCATAGTGTACTTGATAAAAATCTTTTTTTATGTTAATATGAATATGTCAAGGAAACTTGAATAAAATAAAAAAAGGGAATATTTAACTTTGCACGTTGAGTACTTACCATATATTTGGTATGCACTTAATCTATGCTAGATTGAGTGCTTTTCTTTTACATAGAATACTATATTACTAAAGTAAAAAGTAAGGCTATTAATAAAAAGATAATTAGAATAAGTGATAAGATTAAAAAATCTTTCTTAGACATAACATCAGTCTCCCTTCTTTAAGAAGTTCTGGCAAGCACTCAACAATTAAGTTTCCTATAAATAATTATAGCAAACATTTGTTTATAGTACGATAATTTATGTAAAATTTATTCATATTTTTAAACATTCATAGAGCCTTAAAATAAAGTTCTTTTTTTTATTAGTATTAAATTTATAAAATTATTCAAAATAATAATGGGTGAAATATGAATAATAAAGAATATGATGAATTAATTAAGCAAACTATTAAAGAAGAAAATGTATCTAGAAATATGTTAATTTCTTTTATTAGTGGTGGATTTATGGGAGTGATTGGACAATTATTTGTAGAAGTATTTATGGAAATAACTAATTGTTCATTAAGTGATGCTTATTTATTTACATTTATGGCATTAATAGTTATAGGTTCAATTTTAACAGGTCTTGGAGTATTTGATAAAGTATTAAGTGTATGTAAATGTGGTTTAATAGTGCCATCAACTGGATTTGCAAACACTATGACAAGTTCTGCTATGGACTCTAAAAGTGAGGGATTTGTAAAAGGAGTAGGTGCTACAATATTTAAACTTACTGGAAGTATTATCTTGTATGGAGTACTTTTTGGAGTAATATTTGGATTTATAAGGAGCATGATACTATGACATATAAATTTAATAATGTTTACATAAACAATAAATATTCACTTTTATCATCTACTAAGTATGATCCTATTGTAAAAGATAATGTTGATAAATGTGTAGATGACTATTATATGAATGAAAAAACTATTGAACTAGCAGAAAGTAAATATCAAGAGTTAACAATTAGTGGTCTTTTAAAAAAATCAAGAATACTTAAAGAAAATATAGATATTTTAATTA
Source organism: uncultured Bacilli bacterium (assembly GCA_947628985.1). Taxonomy (GTDB): domain Bacteria; phylum Bacillota_I; class Bacilli_A; order RF39; family UBA660; genus CAG-1000. Next base: position 1,238 of record CANRCA010000095.1, read on the forward strand.
GTGGAGACTTACAAAATCAAATATTATCTTCTACATTAGCTAGTTCAAAATTTAAAATACCAACATTAGGTATATATTCAGCATGTGCATCATTTGCAGAAGGTTTAATTATTGGAAGTACTTTTGTTGATAAAAATAATTCTAAAGTAGTAGTGAGTACATCATCTCATAATTTAGTAAGTGAAAAACAATTTAGATTTCCAGTAGAATATGGGGCAGTTAGAAAAAGAGTCAATACTTGTACTGCTAGTGGAAGTGTTAGTGTTTTATTAACAAATCAAAAATCAAATATTAAAGTTGAAAGTGCAACTATTGGACATATAACACAAACTAATCATAAAGATGCTAATGATATGGGTTCTGCTATGGCACCTTCATGTGCAGAAGTTTTATATAATCATTTAAAAGAAACGAATAGAAAAAGTGATTATTATGATTTAATACTAACTGGAGATTTAGGTGAATATGGAACTAAAATAATGAAATCTTATTTTAAAAAGATGTCAAATATTGAACTTAAAAATGTTCTTGATTCAGGAAGTATATTTTATGTAGGAGATAATGTTTATGCTGGTGCTAGTGGTCCTGCTTGTATAGCACTTACTTTATTTGATTATATATTACCATTAAAAAAATATAAAAAAATACTTATTATAGCTACAGGATCATTACATTCAGTAACTAGTAGTAATTTAAAAGTTCCAATGCCAGGAATAAGTCATGCTGTAAGTTTGGAGGTGGAATATTGATATATTTAAAATCTTTTATATTTTGTGGTATAGTTTGTGCTATATCTCAATATGTACTTGAAAAAAGTAAATTAACACCTGGACACATTAATACAGGACTTGTAATAGTAGGATGTATATTATCAGGTTTTGGAATATATGATAAATTAGTTGATATGTTTCATGCAGGAGCAACTGTACCAATTATAAATTTTGGTCATTTACTAGTAACAGGAGCTAGTGAAGGATATGATACTTATGGATTTGTAGGCTTATTTAAAGGAATTTTTACTAATGCAGGAGCAGGAATTGCTTTTGCAATTGTATGTGCTTTTATAATTTCATTATTTTGTAAAGTTAGACATTAATAAAAGAATAAAAAATAAATGTACTTTTTATTCTTTTTTTGATATAATTTTTATAGAATAAAGAAAGTAGGGTATAGTATGAATACTAGTAATGATCAAAATATTAATTCAAATAATACTAATCAATCAAATCAAGCAGTACAAAACAATGTTAATATGGTACAAAATCCACAAGTATCTAATGTAGCACCTAGTACTCAACAAGTACCACCAGTTGCGCAGACACAAAGTGTTAACCCTGTGGCTTCACAAATAGCAACACCACAAGTAGTTTCAAATCCACAAGTACAACCAGTAACACCTGCATCAAATGCTACTCAACCAGTAACTCCAGCAGTATCACAACCAGCACAAGCACAAAATGTTACTCCAGTTACACCACAACCACAACAAGTAACACCAACTGGACCTGTATCTGCAAGTGGAGAA